>JAUYSA010000462.1 GCA_030696545.1 Hyphomonadaceae bacterium | reverse complement strand
AGGCGGTCCAGCATCCTTGCATGACGGGCCAGCAGCTCTGCTATGGGGCGGTCTTTCGCCGGTTCCTGAAACACGGGACCGCGTTTGATGCTTGGCGTGACGCCGAGCAGCTCGCAGGTTCGCGCGTAGATCATCAGGTTTATGCCGTCTTCGCCGAAGGCGATGGCGGCTTCGAGTTCGCGTCTTCCATCCGGGGTGTTTGAGTAGCGGTCGAGTTGGGCGTCCAGGAGGATGTCGAAATTGCGCAGGAAATAGATGACGACGCGCCACAGCCGCAGGAGCGGCCGCAGGGGCGGGTAGATGAGAGATGCGAGCAAGGCGTGCGTCATGGAGAGGAGTATGACGCTCAGATCCGGGCTGGTGGAATCTGGGGGACGCTATCCCTCAAAGTTTTGGGCTAGGTGATTGAATTCAGAGACGAAGAATTTTGGCCGTCCTACGGATTTGATATCGCTCTATCCCCCAAACTCGATGTCAGTGGGCGTGTGCCCCCTCCGTCTCGCGTGCTTTGCACGCGATCCACCTCCCCCAGTGCATCGCACTGAGGGAGGCAAGGCGCCGGTGGTTTGCCTCCCCATGCGTAGCAGGGGGAGGTGGATCGCTTGCGTAGCAAGCGAGACGGAGGGGGATGGAGAGGTGGCTCAAGCGGTGAGCACGCCCTCGGCCATCGAGACGATCGTTTCGCGATCCCTCAGGATGAGGGCTACTGGGCTGCGGTGAGGCGTGGCTCGCTTCAGCCGGTCCAGCGCGTCGCCTTGTTCGCGACGGTGGGGCGCTGGCGTTCGACGGGCTTTTCCTTGGCCGTGCCGATGTAGATGAAGCCGGCGATCTGTTCGTGGCCGGTCATGCCGAGGGCGGCGTGGACGTGGCTGTCGAAGGCGGCGTCTTCGGTGATCCACACGGCGGCCCAGCCCATCGCGTTGGCGGCGATGAGCAGGTTCTGGCAGAGGGCGCCGGAGCTTAGTTGCTGTTCCCAGACGGGCGTTTTCTTCGGGTCGTGATGGTTGGGGCTGGAGATCACAGCGAGGATCACGGGCGCGCGCAGCGGCAGCAGCATTTCGTTCGCGAGCTTTTCGTCGCTGACATCAGGATCGCGTAGCTTTCGTGCGGCGGCGAAGATGTCGCCGAGCTTGTTGCGGGCTTCACCCTCGATGATGAGGACGCGCCAGGGCTCAAGCTTGCGGTGATCCGGCACGCGCATGGCGAGGCGGAGCATGGCGTCCAGGTCGTCCGCGCCGGGGCCGGGCTCGGTGAGCATGGTGACGGGCGTGGAGCGACGCAGGGCGAGGAGTTGCAGCGTCTCCGCGCTTGGGTACGTGGGGTCAAGAGGCGCGCCGAATTCCGGTTCGGGGGGGAGGTCCGGACGGATCGGCATCTCTAGTGCTGTTCGCCGGGGACGTGCTCGTGCGCTTCGGCGGGCGGCGCAATCGGCGTGGGGGCAATGGCCTGGCCAGAAAGCGCGGCGTCGATCGCGGTTTTCATCAGTGTCCACTGTTGCGAAAGGTCGGGCGCAGAAATCTCGACACCGTTGACGAAGAAGGTGGGCGTGGACTCAACACCGATCTGGCGCGCATAGGCGCCGACATCGTTGACGCGCTGCACGTTCTGTTTGTCGGTTAGGCAGGCGTCGACCTGCGCGCCGCTGAGCTGGAATTTTTCACCGAGTGATTTCAGCGCGGGGATCGATTCGCCCTGCTGCGAGGCGATCACGATGTCGCGCTGGCGGGCGAAGGCTTCGTCGAGGACAGCGAAATAGTCTTCCTTGCCGGCGCAGCGGGCGACGGAGAAGATGCCGGCGTCGATGGCGCCGTGGATTGCGAATTCGCGGAAGACGAACTTGATCTTGCCGGTGTCGACATAGTCGCGCTTCATTTCCGGAAGGTTTGTGTCGTGCCAGAACTTGCAGCCCGGGCAGGTGGGCGAGCCGTATTCGATGACTGTCACCTTGGCGTCCGCCGGGCCCATGAAGGCGTCGCCTTCGACGTTGACGATCTGGGCGCGGCCAGCCGGCCCACAGGCGGCGAGGGCAAGGGCGGCAATGGCGCCGGCGAGAGTCTTGAGGAACATGACGGGCTCCGAACTTGGGGTGGGCAACACTTAGTGGATTACTCTTCCGCCGCAAAGCGGGGGAAGTACGGCGAAGCCGGGATGGGGGCGGGTTACACGGGGACTTGTTCATTGAGTCCCCCTGCGACTCGCCCCCATCGACCCTTCGGGCCACTTCCCCCGCCTTGCGGGGGAAGAGTTGCACCTTGCCCGTGAGGCTTGTGGGGCTTAAGCGCCAGTCATGAGCGACGCGCCCAACAGATGGCGGATCAGGTCCGCGCGGACGGTTTATTCGAACCGATGGATCACTGTGCGCGAGTATCAGACCGTGGCGCCGACGGGGGCGGATGCGCTGTACGGGCTGGTGCATATGCACAACCTGGCGCTGGGCGTGCTGCCGATCGACGAGAACGGCCAGACGGTGCTGATCGGGCAGCAGCGGTTTCCGTTCGGGCGGTATTCGTGGGAGCTGCCGGAGGGGGGCGGGTCGCCGCTGGTGACGCCGCTGGAGGGCGCGCAGCGGGAGCTTTCCGAGGAGGCCGGGCTGAAGGCTGAGCACTGGCTGCAGCTGGTGGGCGACATGCACATGTCGAACTCGGTGACGGACGAGCGGGCCTATGCCTTCCTCGCGTGGGGGCTATCGGCCGATCAATCCTTTGCGAAGGACAGTTCAGAGGAACTATCCGTTCGAAGAGTTTCATTCGCAGATGCGTTGAAAATGGCGGATTCCGGCGAGATCACGGACGCGTTTACCCTTGTCATGCTGTACAAGGCCGACCATCTGCTCCGGACCGGGGGCTTGCCCCCTGAGCTTGTGAAGCTCATGCAGGCTCAGACCTAAAGGGGCGGACGGGCCCCGGGAGAGACATCATGGCCGACGGCCGGGCTTCCGAGTCATCCATTCTCAATTCAAAGGGCGCGCCTGCGCCGATCTGGCTGAAGCTGCGCTTCGATGCGAAGGCTGCGGCCGAGCAGGAGTCGGCGCTGTCGAGCTATCTCGCGGCGACGGTTCTCAATCACGAGACGTTTGCGGATGCGCTCTGCTACCAGCTTGCTCAGAAGGCGGGCGGGCCGGACATGAGCGCGCTCGCGGTGCGCGAGATCTGCGAAGAGGCTTACAAGAGCGATCCCAGCATCGTGGCGGCGGCGGAGCGGGATCTGCAGGCTGTGCTGGAACGTGATCCGGCGACGCGGTCGACGCTGCAGCCCTTCCTGTTCTTCAAGGGGTTCCTCGCGTTGCAGACGCATCGCACGGCGCACTGGCTGTGGGGGCAGGGTCGCGAGACGCTGGCGTTCTTCCTGCAGTCGCGGATGTCGGAGCTGTACAGCGTGGACATCCATCCGGCGGCGCCGATCGGGTCGGGCGTATTCATGGATCATGCGACCGGCATCGTGATCGGCGAGACGGCGCGCGTTGGGAATGACGTGTCGATGCTGCACGGCGTGACGCTGGGCGGTACGGGCAAGGTCTATACGGATCGCCACCCGAAGATCGGTAATGGCGTGCTGCTGGGCGCGGGATCGAAGGTGCTGGGGAACATCACCATCGGCGACGAGGCGCGTGTGGGCTCCGGCTCGGTCGTGCTGAGCGATGTGCCGCCGCGGTGCTCCGTGGCGGGCGTGCCGGCCAAGCCTGTGGGTGGCGCTTGTATGAAACCTGCGCAGACGATGGACCAGAAGTTCGACATGGGGCTTTAGGCCGCCTGAGCTTTTGACCGGCGCCGTTTCTGAATGACAGTTCCGCAAGCAATTTTTCCTTGCGCGGCTGCAGCCTGATGTCCCTACTCCCTGTTCTGCCATGCGAATTTTGCATGAAACGGGGGAGCAGATGGTTTGGGGCCGGATAGCCGGATGCCTGACGGCGTATGCCGTCATGACGGCGCCAGCGCTGGCGCAGCACGACATACCTGTCACATTCGAGACGGTGGCTTGCCCGGAGCGGATTGCGCCAGGTGAAAAGGTTGAGTGCGGCGTGCTGAGCGTTCCCGAGAACCGGGGCATGATGTCAGACCGCATGGTGAAGCTGCCGGTGACGATTTTCCGCAGCCGGTCAGCGACGCCAGCGCCTGATCCGGTGGTGTTTTTGGCAGGTGGGCCGGGGCTTTCGAATCCGGGGCCGCGCTCGGGTGCGTCGGATCCGTTCCTTGATGAGCGTGACAGGATTTATCTGGAGCCGCGCGGCGCACTGTTTTCGTCGCCCAGGCTGGAGTGCCCTGAATTTGCGGACGCGAAGCTGGAGATCGCAGTCGGGCGCATGGCATGGGTGGCGCAGGAAAATGCGCAGGTAAATGCGGCGCGAAACTGCCGGGCGCGTTTGATCGCCGAGGGCGTCGGTCTTGCCGGCTATGTATCGACCGAGGCGGCTGACGATATCGAGGACCTGCGTGCAACGCTCGGCCTTGGGCAGATCAACCTTTACGGGCTTTCGTATGGTACGCGGCTGGCGCTAACGGTGGTGCGGCGGCACCCCGAGGCAGTGCGCAGCGTGATCCTCGATTCTGTGTTGCCGCCGGAAGCCGCATTCGACGAGACGGCGTCGAACAACATCCTGCGCGCGCTGAACATGGTGTTCGACGGCTGTGCTGTGAACGTGGCGTGCGCGGCAGCCTACCCCGATCTGCGTGCAAGGTTTGCATCCCTGATTGCGGAGGCAGATCGCAAGCCGTTGGCTGTAGGCGCCCGTGATGCGTATGGGCGGCCTGTGATCGTGCGCGGCGCTCAGGTGGCCAATGCCTTCTATGAAGCGCTGCACGACGTGAAGGGGCTTGGCGACTTGCCGCGGTTGGTCACGGAAGTTGCAGGCGGTCGCCACGATCTGCTGGCGCCGATGTTCGATGGAATGAGTGGTGCGGGCTTCGCGTGGGGTTTGCGTCTGTCGACATGGTGCGCGGAGGAAATGCCATTCGAGAATGTAGGCCGCATGACGGGGCAGGTAAGCCCTGCGCTTGGGCTGGGCGGCGTGGACGAACGCACAGCGACGCCTGACGTTTGCCGTATCTGGAATGTGCCGTCCGCGGCTGCCAATGAGAACACTGCCGTACACGCGGATACGCCGGTGCTGATCTATTCAGGCGCGTTCGATCCGGACACGCCGACCGATTGGGCGCGGGCGCAGCTCGACAATCTGCCGAATGCGCGGCTGGTCGTCATGCCGGGTGAAAGCCATGGCGCATCGTTCAACGCGTGCGCGACCCGCATATCTGCGGCGTTCCTGCGTGACCCGAAGGCTCCGCTGGACATGGATTGCGTGACCAGAATGCGTGGGCCGGATTTCGGCGCGAGCGCCGCGCCGCGTCCCTAGTAGTCGTCGCAATCGCAGTCGCTGCCCCAGTCGTCGCCGCTCGGGCTGTCGTAGCCTGAATCGTAGCCGTCCTCCCAGAACTCGTCGTCCAGGATGCAGCCGGAGCACAGGGTGATCGCCGCGATGGCGGCGAGGATCATGCGTTTCATGTGAAGGGGGTCCTGGCGATCAGTTCGCGGGCTGGGCGCGTTGCGCGAAAGTGGCTTCTGGCTCGTCTTCGATGAAGCCGATATCAAGCATCTCGCAGCCTGAGCACAGGGTCACGGCCGCCAGACAGGCGAGGATTGCGGATTTCATATTGATTCGCTCCAGCCCCACCCAGTCCTCGTGAATAGCATCGTCCGGGCCGTTTCCTAGCTGTGAGCGGCTGGAATTACGGTTCGCCCGGATCAATACCCGGGGTTGGCGGATGGCCTCGGGCTGGGCTAAGGCTCGCTGCGACAACAGTGGAGCCTGCCCGATGAACCCGGAAACCGTGAAACGCGTCGAGGCTTACCTGAAGCGCTCGCTGAACCCCGGCATCACGCTGGCTGCCCGTCCGCGCGTGAACGACAGCGTCGAAGTGCTCATCGGCGGCGAGCATGTTGGCCTCGTCTATCTGATCGAGGATGAGGGCGAGACGAGCTTCCAGCTCGAAATCACCATCCTGCAGGAAGACCTCGAAGGCTGATCCGGCTGGATCGCAAGGCGCAATGACATGATCACAAGTGTGCTCGGCATAGGAGTGTTGGCTTTTGCGGCTTCTCTCCTGACCGGGCCTGTTGGCCTTGGCGTGGCAGCCGCCTTCGTGATCGGAGCGCGCATCGGCCTCCCGGACGCGTGATTGGATTACCTCGCGACATGATTGTGAGCGGACCCGTGCGGGTCTAGCCTGACGGCGTCAAGAAAAGAGACGTTGGAGGGAATTCACATGCTGCGCACACTTATCGGAGTTTCGGCTTTGGCCCTGTCGCTGGCGGCGTGTTCGCCTCAAGCGGCTGCGCCTGTCGAGCCGGCCGCCGCCGCGCCGGAGACGGCGAAGATGCCGGTCGAGCTGGAAGACAAGTATGCGACCAGCGCGGACGGCACGAAGATCCATTACGTTGCGAGCGGGCAGGGTCCGCTGATCGTGATGGTTCATGGCTTCCCGGATTATTCCGGCTCGTGGGACAAGCTGACGCCGAAGCTGAACGACGCCTATCGCGTCGTGGCGATGGATACGCGCGGCTACAACCTTTCCGACAAGCCGGAAGGCGTCGACAACTACAAGATGCCGAAGCTGGTTGAAGACATCCAGGCGGTGATCAAGGCGGAAGGCGCAGCCAAGGCGACAGTGCTCGGCCATGACTGGGGCGCTGTGCAGGCGTGGAACTACGCATTCACGCACCCCGAGACGCTTGAGCGACTGATCATCATGTCGGTGCCGCACCCGGCGCTGTTCGGCCGCCAGATCAGCCAGAGCCCCGAGAACAGCAATTATGCGCGCAACTTCCAGAAGGAAGGGTCGGAGAACAACCTGACCGCGGAAGGACTGGCGCGCAGCGTGTCTGATCCCGCGGACAAGGCGAAGTATGTCGAGGCGTTTGGCCGTTCCAACTTTGCTTCGATGATGAACTATTATCGCGCGAACTATCCGGCCGCGCCCAAGCCCGGCGAAGCGCCGCCGACCTTCCCGAAGATCGACGTGCCGACGCTGGTGATCCACGGGATGAAGGACACGGCGCTGCTGTCGTTCGGCCATAACGACACGTGGGACCAGATAACCAAGGACACCACGATCCTGATGATCCCGGACTCGGGCCACTTCATCCAGCGCGATGCGCCGGACCTGCTGGCCGCGCAGATCCGCAGCTGGCTGGAAATCCATCCGGTGAATTGAGGTTGGTGAGTAAGCCCTCGTCCTTCCAGACGGCCTTCGGGCTCATCGGGATGAGGGCTACTTTGCTGGCATACAGTCGTCATTCCAGCCGCAAGCGCGCAGCGCTGGAGAGCCGGAACCCAGGGGCGTGGACGTAGCTCCTGGGTTCCCGCACTTCGCCCTTCGGGCTTCGGCGGGAATGACGGTGACTGGAACTAGCTAGCGAGACGCGGCCTTTGGCCTGCGGTCGGCTTTCGGGCGATGGACGTGGCTGGCTTTCATCGCCTTGATGCGTTCGCGCAGGTGCGAGGCGGGTGGCGGGTTGGGCTGGTTGCGGCTGCAGAGGTGGGCGGCGGCTTCGGATTTCTTCGTCAGGTTCGCGCTGAGAACTATGCTGATTGCCGGACGGTAGCGGCGCGTCCACTGGGCGAGAGCAAAGCTGTTGTCGTCGCCGGCGAGGCGCGCGTCGGCGAACAGGACGTGGATTGCGGGGCCGTGCTGAAGCACTGTCTTCGCCTCAAGCCCGCCTGACGCCTCTATGACGCGGAAGCCGCAGGCACGAAGATATTCTGCGATTGCGATGCGAACGAGAACGTCGTCCTCGGCGACAAGGATGGTCGCGCCTGCATCGCAGACTTGTGCTGATGGCATGGTCGGTTCGTCCAATGAACATCCGGCGAAAAATCGGGGCGCCGATCCCCCCAATTTGGGTAGGTGATATCTCGTCCGAAGAAATTATCATTGAGCAATAACATTTGGGGGAACCGAAAAAAACTCCGTGCGTTGCTGGCCATCAGGGTGGGGTAATTCTGTATGCAGGCGAACAACCACATCGGACCCGCCAGAGAGCAGGACACGCCAACAGCGCTTCTCGTGGAGGACGAAGTTCTCCTGCGCATGGTGTTGTCTGATCACCTGCGGGAAGCGGGCTTCCAGGTTCTTGAAGCGGCCAGTGGCGAGGAAGCACGGAAAGTCCTGAACGCGCTTGGCGTCGTTGATCTGGTGATCACCGACGTTCACATGGCTGCGCCGTTCGAGGGCATCGAGCTGGCGCTCTGGATGTGCGAGAACTATCCGGATATCCCGGTGATCATCACATCGGCCAGCAGCGACGTGGCGCAGTCGCCTGAGCTGGCGAAGTGCCGGAACGCGGTTTTCGTAGCCAAGCCGTATTCGGAGGGCCAGATGGAGAGCCTTGCGCGTTCGCGTGTAAGAGCGCGCGGCGCTTCTTCCAAATAGCTGCGTTGCGGGCGCTCGTCGCAGGACGAGGGCGTAAGCGCCTAAGGTCGATCAGAAAACTACGACAGCGCCTTGGCGGCGGCGGCGAGGCTCTTGGCGAACTCTGCGTCGGCTGCCTTGCCGGTGAGCTGTTCGGTAAGGATCGCAGCGGCGGCGCGCGAGGCCGTGTTGACGGCCGCAAGTTTCACGTCGCGGATCGCTTCGGACTCAGCGCGGGCGATGCGGTCTTCGGCCATTTTTTCGCGGCGGGCGATGCGGTCGGTGAGGGCGGCGCTGGCGGCCACGGCAAGCTGTTCGGCTTCGCGGCGGGCGGCTTCGACGATGCCCCTGGCTTCGGCTTCAGCTTCAGCGGCGCGCTTCTGGACTTCGGCCAGCTTGGCTTCGGCTTCCTTGCGGAGCGCTTCTGCGGCGGCGAGTTCCGAGGTGATCTTCAGGGCGCGATCGTCGAGCGACTTCGTGACGGTCTTCGGCACCTTCATGTAGATGATCAGGCCGATGAAGATCAGCAGGCCGACGAACGCCCAGAAAGCGGGGTCATTCAGGTCGAACGGGCCGATGACCGGCAGAGCGGCAGCGGCGTGATCGGCAGCAGCGCCGTGAGCGTCGACGGGGGCGTGTTCCGGTTCCATGATCAGGCTCCGAGCGCGCCGGCGACGGCTTTTTTGACGGCATCGGCCGCGGGCTTCGCGCCGGTCAGGCGCTCTGCGATCGCGGCGGCCGCGTCTTCGGCGACAGCCGAAACGTTGGTCATCGCTTTCGCGCGGGTTTCGTTGATGCGGGCTTCGGCTGCGGCGAGGCGGGCGTTGAGCGCCGCTTCGACCTTGGTGGTTTCAGCCGAGGTGCGTGCATCGGATTCGGCCTTGGCCTTGGAGGCAGTATCGCGAGCGCGGGCGCGGGCTTCCGCGATCTGCGCTTCGAACTGCTTCACCGAGGCGTCGGCGGCCGAGGAAAGAGCGGCGGCTTTGGCGACGTCGGCCTTGATGGCGCCGTCGCGGTCTTCCACCGCTTTTCTGATCCTCGGCAGGAAGACGGAGGCGACCGCGAAATAGAGAACGCCAAACGTCAGCACCAGCCAGAAGATCTGGGATACCCCAAAATCTCCGATCTGGTCGAACGGGGGAAAGCCGCTTCCGGCTGCATGTCCCGCTTCTGCCGCTTCGTGCTCCACGTCGTGGTCTCCGTCTTCCTGAGAAGGCTTTAGATCAGACTGCGAAGATCAGGATCAGGGCGATGGCGAAGCCGAAGATGCCCAGAGCTTCCGTCACGGCGAAGCCGAAGATCAGGTTGCCGAACTGCTGCGGAGCGGCAGACGGGTTGCGCATCGCGCCGTCGAGGTAGGCGGCGAAGATGTTGCCCACGCCGATGGCTGCGCCGAGCATGGCGAGGCAAGCGAGGCCGGCGCCGACGTAATTGAGACCTTCCATGGTAGTTCTCCTTGAAGTCCGTTGGTGATCAGTGCGCCTCGCCCAGAGCGTCGTTTAGATAGACGCATGTGAGCATGGCGAACACGTAGGCCTGGAGGAACGTCACCAGGAATTCGAGTGCAGTCACACCAACGATCAACGGCATCACAAGCAGACCACCCATCAGCATGCCGACGCCGCCCAGGGCGACAGCAAGCGAAGGAATGAAGCCAGCGAAGACTTTGAGCGCCACGTGGCCACCAAGCATGTTCGCGAACAAGCGCATGCCGAGGCTGATCGGGCGTGACAGGAACGAGATGATTTCAATCGGGGTAACGATCAGGAGCAGCACGAACGGCACGCCTGACGGAACGAAGATCTTGAGGAAGCCGAAGCCCTTTTTCATGATCCCCACGATGACCACGAGGCCGATGGTGAAGATCGCCATGAAGCCGGTGACGGCGATGTGGCTGGTGGTCGTGAACCAGTACGGCATCATGCCGACGATGTTCGCGATGAAAATGAACGAGAAGAGCGTGAAAACCAGCGGGATGAAGGGCTTGCCCGGCGCGTGGTTCACGTCTTTCACGATGCCAGCGATGAACTGGTACCAGATCTCGGCGAGAGACTGCATCCGCGTCGGGACGGTCTTCATCTTCGAGGTGGCGACGGCCAGGAAGCCGATCAGGAGGAGAACGCCAACCACCATCCAGAAGGCGGAGTTGGTGAATGACAGGTCAAGGTCGCCGATCCGGAAATCAACCCAGCGATCGATCTTGAACTGGTGCATCGGGTCGGTGGCAATATTCATGCGCCCGTTCTCATGTCCCTGGGCCTTCGCCCTTTGTTACGTTGCCCGGAGGGGCACTGTTAGCCTTGGTGGCGGTCGCCACGACATTCCGTACGCCGGCGACGAACCCGAGCAGAAGGCAGATGATCGTTGCCCAAGGCGAAACCTTGAAAACCGCATCAATCCCCAAGCCCAGGAACACTCCCACCACAACGGCGGCCGCGAAGTCCGACGCCATGCGGAAGCCCAGACCCATCCCTTTGCCCGTGCTCATGTGAGCGGGGCGTTCTTGTGCGTCGATTTTCGCCTGAGCCTTCGCGATCCGGTCGTTCAGATCGTCTTTGCCCATGGGAAAAGTCCCGCAACAGGTGGGGGAGAAGTCCGTCCCTGCGTGCGACAACGCCTTGGAAAGCCAAGGTTTCGCCGCGCGCGAAGCTATATGGGCGGGTCTGAGTCCAGTCAAGCAAATGTCACGCAGAAAATAGCGACTAGGTTGTTGAAATCATGCGGTATTTTTGAATGCCATTACGCCGCAGGGTTTGATGGCGCGGTGCGGCGTCGGCGGGCGGATGTTTCAGGCGGTCACTATGTGGCGCTCTACCCTAACGTGAGCCAGCTTGTGAACGGGCTTGGTGGCGGTCGATGGGGGCGCATGGATCAAGCGGCTACGAGACGCTCGGCCGCCTGCAGGTCGACGGAGACCAGGCGTGAGACGCCACGTTCCTGCATGGTGACGCCGAACAGGCGGTCCATGCGGGACATCGTCACCGCGTTGTGGGTGATGATGATGAAGCGCGTCTCGGTGCGCGTGCGCATTTCTTCAAGGAGGCGGCAGAAGCGATCGACGTTTGCGTCATCCAGTGGGGCGTCGACTTCGTCGAGCACGCAGATGGGGGCAGGGCGTGACAGGAACACGGCGAAGATCAGCGCTGTTGCCGTGAGCGCCTGTTCGCCGCCTGACATCAGCGAGAGCTGGCCAAGACGCTTGCCCGGAGGGGAGGCGTAGATTTCGAGACCGGCATCGAGCGGGTCTTCTGACTCGGTGAGGCGAAGCTCGGCATGGCCGCCGCCGAACAGGGCGGTGAACAGCGATGAGAAGTGGCCGTTGACCTGATGGAAGGCATCCACGAGGCGCTGGCGGCCATCCATGTTCAGCGCATCGATGCCTTCACGGAGTTTCGCGATGGCGGCGGTGAGGTCGTCGCGCTCCTCGACCTGGAAGCCCATGCGTTTCGAGATTTCGGTAAGCTGATCGTCGGCTTCCATGTTGACGGCGCCGAGCTGGTCGCGCTCGCGGCGGAGCTGGGCGAGGCGGGTGTCGAGTGCGTGGGCATCGGCGAGGGCTTCGGATTCGGTTTCTGGAGCGTCCGCGTCGCCATGTTCGGCGCGAGCTGCGCGAGAAGCGGCAAGAACCTGGGCGACGACGCCTTCAAGTTCTTCGAGATCCTTGTCGAAGGCGGCGCGCACCTGCTCGGCGATTTCGGCTTCGCGGCGGATGGCGGCTTCGAGGCGGGACTCATTGCGCACGAGAGTTTCGCGAGCACCACCGGCAGCGTCGCGCGCCGCGCGTGCGGCGATTTCGGTTTCGCGTAGCGAGGCTTCGGCCTCGGCCAGCGCGTCGGCAGCCTCGCGTCGGGTGGCGTCGGCGGCTTCGCTGGAGGTGGCGAGGTCGTCGAGTTTCTTCTGGAGCAGCGCGGGCTGGTCCTTAGTGGCTTCGAAAGCGGCGCGGGATTCGGAAAGATCGTGGGTGATGGCGCCGAGGCGACCTGACGCTTCGGAGGCGCGTGCGAGCCATTCGTCATGATCACGTGTGAGGGCGAGGCGCTGGGCGGATGCGCGCTCGGCTTCGCGGATGAAGCTATCGAGCGCGGCGGCGGCAGTGCGTTCGGCTTCGCGGCCTGCGCGCACCTTGTTGGCTAGCTCAGCCAGAATGGCGCGATCACGGTCCGACGGGGCTGACGACAGCGCGGATTTCGCGGCGGCCAGCGTTTGCGCGGCGTGGTCGCGCTCCGTGGAAAGGCGTTTGGCGGAATCGCTGAGCGCCGAGCCGCGCAGCGACAGGCGTTCAACGTCCTGCTCGGCACGGATGGCGGCTTCGTGCGCTTGTCCCGCTGCGCGCATAAGTTCTGGCACATTGCGGCGCGCGGCCATCAGCGTGACCTCGGCGTCGGTGAGTTGCTTTGAGGCCTTGCTGCGCTCAGCCGCGGCGGCATCGCGCGCGGTCGTCGCGGCGGCGATCTCTGGCCTGAGGGCGTCGCGGCGGGCGCGTTGCTCAAGCTTTTCGGCAGAGGTCAGCGGCGCATCGGAGCTGCGCACGAAGCCATCCCAGCGCCAGAGATCGCCTTCGCGGCTGACAAGGCTCTGACCTGTCTGCAGCTGTGTGACCAGCGATGCCCCGCGTGCGCGATCGACAAGGCCGCATTGGGTGAGACGTGCGTGAAGTTCGGGAGGCGCTTCAACTAGTTCGCTCAGCGGCTCGGCGCCTTCGGGCAGGCGCGCGGTTGCGTCGCCGTGCTGACCCGACCAGTGGACAGGTGAGGCGGTGTCGGCCGGCGCCTCGAGATCGTCGTCGAGTGCGGCGGCCAACGCCCGCTCAAGGCCTGGTGCGCGGACGCCATCCATCACGGGCGGGGCGGCGGTCGGCGCGGTCACGCGCAGAAGGCGGTCGAGGCCTTTGAGTTCAGACTCAAGTTCGCCCAGCTTGCGCTCGGCGGCGAGCAGCGGCGGAGTCAGGCGGGCTTCGAGTGCGCGGGCATCGTCCACGGCGCGGAGGGCGGCGTTCAGAGCAGATTGCGCGTCCTGCGCTTTCTTCTCCGCATCGGCGTAGCGGGTGCGGGCATCCTTCAGCGCAGTTTCCAGTTTGGCAGCGTTGCCAAGGGAGGCGATTTCTTTCTCGGCCTTGTCGAGATCGCTGACGAGCCGGTTGTGGCGCTCCTCTTCGCGCTTGAACGCAACTTGTGCGGCGGCGGCTTCGGCTTCGGCGCGGGCGAGCGCGGTGCGGCGCTGGTCGGCTTCCTGCTCGAACGTCTGAAGCTCGGCCATCGCGGCATCGAC
>JAUYSA010000393.1 GCA_030696545.1 Hyphomonadaceae bacterium | reverse complement strand
TAATCGTCCTGCCCCGCATAGTTCACTTCGATCGCCGACACCGGCGTGATCACCTTGCCATCATGCACCACAGGCGCGCCGGTGATCCGGTTATACTCGTTCAGCCGCGCATTCGAGACCCAGAGCTTGGCGCCCGACTTTGCATTCACGGCATGCACAAACCCCGCCGCATCCCCCATGATGATCGCCGCCGGAGACTTGTCCGTCGCCTCCGCAAATGTCAGTGACGAGCGCAGCGTCATCTCCGACACATAGCTCCACTTCACGCAGCCCGAATTGGTATCCAGCGCATAAAGCCGCCCCGCATCCGTCGCCGCGACGAAGATCGTGTCGCCCACAATCACCGGCTGAGACCGCATCGTCGGCGTCTGCGGGAAGGCGACCACCCACGCCACGCCCAGATCCTTCATCTGCGCCTTCGAGAGCCCGGTCTCCTCCGCGCTCTGCCGCCGGTTCGCAGCATTCGTCACGCCGAACGTGGTCGATACCCGCGCCGCGCCATCCAGCTTCACTTCGCGCACCTTCACCGGACAGCGCGCCGCGCTGATCCAGCTGTCATTGCTGCCTTCGGAAACCGGCAGCCAGTCGATCAGCTGCGCCAGCTCCTCCTTCGGAACGTTCTGCGCCTGGATCTTCATGTACCCAAGCTCCAGCGCATACTTCACCGTCGCCCGGTTCAGCGTGCGAATAGCCTCCAGCGACGGCGCGCCGCTCTGCTGTCCATCGTCATGGCACGAGGCGCACCACTGGCCGTAAACCGCCTGTCCCGGATGCTCCCCGCCCGCCGCCGCCTGCTCTCCGCCAGCCATCTCGCCCGGCCGCGGCGCACACCCAGCTGCGCCCAGCGCAATAGCGGCCGCCAGCGCGTAAGCGCGGAGTTGGCTCATGGAAATCTCCTCCCCGGAGTCGTTCTTTTATCGTTGCGGCAAGCGTACCGCCACGCCCCGCCGTTGCAAGGCGCGCCGGGTCAATGAGACGTGAGGAAAGCCGCTATTCGGCTGCTATCGCCGTGCGCCGCGCCTGCGAAGCCGCATGGCTCGCCAGCGCCCAGGTCAGCAGCCTGTCCAGCCCCGCATGGAAGCCCTGCGGCCGCCAGCCCAGCTCGCGCTCCGCCTCAACAGCATCCAGCATCGGCCCATGCGAAGCACCAAAGCCATCGCCCTGCATCACGATCAGGCTGGACCAGAGCTGTCCCGCCATCGGCATCCGCTCATCCAGTAGCGAACACACCGACTCCGCGATGTCGATATCCCGCCGCTCGGCGCCCACCGAAAGATCATATCGCGACTGCCCCGGCGCCACTTCCGCCGCCCGCAACAGGCCCGACGCCAGATCCCGTATCGGCACCCAGTCGCGCACAGTCTCACCCGCCGCATCCATCTGGAAGGGCTGACCATACAGCAGCGACGACACCAGCCGCGCCATGAACGACGATTGCGGCTGCCACGGCCCGAAAGCCTCGCCCGCCACACACGTCACCAGCGGCAGGTCATTCGCCCGCGCCCAGCGATCGAGCAGGGTGGCCGCCGCGCCACGCGCCGCCTGCGTCCGCGTCGGCTTCTCGGGCACGTCGCTTTCGCCCCGCTCGAGATGCACAATGCGAAACCGCGCGCGCGCCTCGCCGGAAAGCTTCTCGTGATACTGCCGCGCCGCCTCGATCAGCGAGAACGCCCCGCCGATCTCGCCATCCATCAGGGCGCTCGGATCATCATCGCCACACGCCGCCAGATGGATCACCGCATCCGGCGAAAACTCGCGCAGGATCGCCTTTATCATCGCGCGGTCGGTTACGTCCGCTTCAAGCCGCGCATAACCCTCGCGCTGCGCCACAGGCCCCAGCGAGGGAATGGCCACCGATTTCTTCCGCCGGTCGAGATTCAGGACATGGTCGCCGCGTTCGACAGCCAGCCGCACCACGGCTGAACCGACAAACCCACACCCACCTGTCACGAGGACGCGCATAAGGCCCCAAGCCTCCGACCGTAAAAGGTCTCCAATCCTTAACGGATGAGCTTCTATGGTTAGCGGCTGGTTAACACGGGCAGGCCCGCTCTATTGCGGCGGCGTTGCGGGGGCTGCGGGCTCTGCCGGCGCGGCCGGAACGGGCGTTGCAGCCGCAGGCGAGGGCGCCGCCTCAGCCGGAGCTTCCGCACTCGGCCGGTCGAACTGATAGATCACATTGTCCCGCGCCAGCAGCAGCCTGTCCTGCTTCACCAGATGATACGCCAGCACCGCGGCGCCAGTGTCCGCGCATGTCTGCTTCAGCACAGCAACACTGTCGCCCTCGATGCCTAGCACCGACGCGGCCATACCTGCATCCGTCACATTGCCATCGAACAGCCCGGCCACCGGCGCGGTCTCCACCGCGCCCGTCGCCGCCGCGCATGACAGCGCCGCCGGGCCGGAAGCCGATGTCTCCGTGAGCGTCAGCGTCTTCTCCAGGATCTCGGCATCCGCCTCAGGCGCAAACCCCGGCCCGGTGAACCACGGCGCCACGATATGCCCGCTCACCTTCCAGCTTCCCGTGAACGAGGCTGGCGTCGCCGCGCCTGCATCTGCCGCCCCGCTATCGCCCGCGCCTGGCCCAGAACACGCGGCAACGCCCAGAACCATCACGGCAAGAACCAAGGAGCGCATCATTTCACCTGTTAACGCGGTTGAGCGTGTAAAGCACATTATCCAGCCCCAGCATGATTGTGTCATCGTCAATCATGGGAAAGTTTAGTGACACATCCGCCGTTCCCGACGCGCATGTGAACGTCATCGACCTGATCTCGCTCGATCCGAACCCCAGCTCAGACGCATCCTTCCCCGGATCAGGCAGGTTCCCCTCGAACAGCCCGCGCGGCGATACGATGTTCACGGCATAGCTCGGCTGGTCACAGTTCAGCAGGGCAGGCCCGCCAGACTTGTTCGCTCCGAAAATCACATTGTTCGCAAATGCTGGATCAGCCGCTGGTTCGTCGCCCTTGCCATCCCACCACGGCGCTATCTTCGCCGAGCTGACGCTCCACGCGCCAAAGAACGGATTGCCCGGCGTGATCGCGTCCGCTCCGGCATCGCTGGAATCGTAAGTCACTTCCACGGTCGCGGGCGCTGCTGGCGTTTCCGCCTCCGGACCACAGCCAGCCAGCACGAGGCCAGCCGCCGCCAGAACCATTCCCAAGCTGTGAAGTTTCATGCGCGTTCCATCGCCAGCCTTGTCTCATCGGGTACTTAGCGGAATTTGTCCGGCCGTTCCATCCGCCGCGCGAACACATGCGACAGCGCAATCGCCCCGGCCGTCGCGACATTGAGACTGTCGATCCCCGGCGACATCGCAATCGAAACCCGCCTGCATCGCGTCATCAGGGCAGGCGGCAGTCCCGGCCCCTCGGCGCCCAGCACAATCGCCACGCGCTCCGGCGGTGCAATTGTGTTCAGCGGTTCTCCGCCAGTGGGGCTCAGCGCCCATGGCTCGATACCCGCACGCTCCAGCGCAGCCATCATCTCCATCCCGTCGCCGGATCGCGCAAACGGCAGCGACAGAGCCGTGCCCGCAGAGACGCGAATGGATTTGCGATACAGCGGATCACAGCTCGTCGCATCAAGCAGAACAGCGTCCGCTCCAAACGCCGCGCCATTCCGGAAACACGCGCCGACATTGTCGTGGTTCGACAATTCGATCAGCGCCAGCAAAGTCAGCGGTCCCGCAGGCAGGCGGCTGACCAGATCGTCAACGCCGGTCTCGGCCCCACGCCGCGCGATCGCCAGCACGCCGCGATGAATATGAAACCCCGTGATCCCATCCATCACCGCCTGCGGCGCCACATAGACCGGCACGTCAGGCTGCAACTTCGCAATCACATCGCCCATCGGCTCAACCCGGCTCTCCGCCAGAAACACCGACTCCACCGGAAACCGCGACGCCTCCACCAGCCGCGCCAGCGTCACCTTGCCCTCAACGATAAACCGCTGCCCATCCCGCAACAGATCACGCTCCCGCACGCCGCGATAAGGCGCAAGCCGCAGGTCGTCCCCCGATGAAAGCGAGATAATCACCCACCGCTTGTGACGTGCGAGACTGGCGGGGGCAAGTCGGACGGGGAACAAGTGTAGCCACACCGCCCCATCCCCCTCCGTCTCGCGTGCTTCGCAAGCGATCCACCTCCCCCTGCTCCGCATGGGGAGGCAAACACCGTGCCCATTCACCGTCCAGATTGCCTCCACCAGTGCGAAGCACTGGGGGAGGTGGATCGCCGCGTCTTCGCGGCGAGACGGAGGGGGCACACCCGCACCGATGTCGAGATTGGGGGATGGAGCGATATCAGAACTGTGGGATAGCCAAAAAACATCCCGCCAGATTTCAAACCTCTAGCCACAAACTTTGAGGGATAGCGCCCTCGCAAATCCACCAGGCGCATGAGCTGACATATACTGCCCGCGCACTGACATGAGGGAGGTCTCGAGAGTCGACCGAAGCTTTCAGGATGTCGGTGCGTCGGTCGCGTGGCCGTCGGCGTGTTGGGCTCTGGATTGGATGTCCCTTCAAGGAAGCCAGTCGGGACTCGGGGAGGGCGTATGCGACCCCCCTTGGTTGAAGAGGCGAAGCGAACGCTGATGGCATTGCCTCCGGGGCTACAACCGGAGGGTCCGGGGTCTTCGGAACGACCCTGAACACGTTGCACCGGTCACTGGCTATGGAGCTAAGGCGCCAGCGGGCTTCCCCTGCTGGATGTCGAGGTCAACTCCGGCACTGCCATACCGGGAAGGAACGGCCGATCCGGGGCGCGTTTTGACGCGCATCGCCAGCGAAAGCTGGCACTGGACTAACCCAAGGCGCTGCATCACGCGCCCCGCTCCCTCATCTGGAGGGACGAGACTGCAGCATCCCGCAGGACGATTACGTCCGTGCGAATGCGGGCGTGTATCTGGAAGCGGACAACTTGTTGTCCGCGTTCCCCGCGTAGGCGGGGATCCAGACTCCTAGGAAAGAACGCCTGAAGTCTCACTCCAGAGCAAGCCTCGCGTTCCGCGCTGGACCCCCGCCTTCGCGGGGGACGCGGTGGAGAGAGCGGGCAAGCAACACCCAGCCAAGCTGGATGCCGCTTTCGTCCTCAGGTCCGCAGCAGTTCATTCACGCTGGTCTTCGAGCGCGTGCCCGCATCGACCTGCTTCACGATCACCGCGCAGTAAAGCGACGGCGACCAGTTCTGCCCCGGCATCGTCTTCGTCGACGGCCGGTTGCCCGCAACGACGACGGAGTAGGGCGGCACTTCGCCATACAGCGTCTCGCCCGTCTCACGATGAACGATAGGAGTCGACTGACCCAGATAGACACCCATGCCGATGACCGAACCCTCGCGCACGATCACGCCCTCGGCCACTTCCGACCGCGCGCCGACGAAGCAGTTGTCCTCGATGATCACCGGGTTCGCCTGCAGCGGTTCAAGCACGCCGCCAATGCCGACGCCGCCCGACAGGTGGCAATGCTTTCCGATCTGCGCGCACGATCCCACGGTCGTCCACGTATCGACCATCGTGCCTTCGCCGACATACGCGCCGATATTGGTGAAGCTCGGCATCAGCACGGCGTCCGGCGCGATGAAGGCGCCGTGGCGCACGATGGCGCCCGGCACGGCGCGGAATTTGCGCACGATGAAATCATCGGGACCCCAGCCATCGAATTTCGACGGCACCTTGTCCCACCACGCCCCCGGCCCGGGCCCGCCCGGCACCAGCGTGTTGGCGTTGATCCGGAAAGAAAGCAGCACCGCTTTCTTCAGCCACTGGTTCACGATCCACTGGCCGGCAGCATCCTTTTCGGCCACGCGCAGCGCGCCGGAATCCAGCGCCGTCAGCGCCGCTTCCACGGCGTCACGCACCGGGCCTCGCGTACCAACGCCCAGCGTCGTGCGATCTTCCCATGCGGCGTCGATGGTGGCGGCGAGGGCTTGTGTGTCTGTCACGCTGGTCTCCGTCCGTTGTCTCCGGCGGAATTACATCGTCCCGCGCGCGACGCCAAACGGATTCAGAGGGGCTGCTACGGTTGCGGGCGCGTTGGCGGCCCGAACGCGCTGTCGAACAACTCATACACCAGCTTGCCCTCTTCAGGCGCCGCCGTTTCGATGAACTTCTCGGAACGATACCGCCGCTGTTCGCAGGTCTCGTTGCCGAGGATCGCGAACTGGGCGCGCGACGTGCAGAATTTTGTCGCCGCGCCCTTGAGCAGCCGAACGCCCTGCGGGGTCTTCATTTCGGCAAACACATAGTGCGGCGCAGTGATCAGGCTCTCGTCAACCGTGCGGACGCAAAGGTTCGCCTCGATTGTCCACCAGCCGCGCGATTCCAGACCGTCCGGGCGGAAGCGGGCGATGGCGGCGACGATGCGGTTGCCGGTGCGGTTGCACAGCATCATGCCCACCTGCATCGACCGCTTGCGGGCCACGTCTTCGAGAATGTCGATCAGCTCGCCCATCGGCGTTGTCGCAGGCTGGTTGCGCTCCGCGAGGAAGGCCGTGATGGCAGCCTTGGTTTCGCGGCCCAGATAGCCATCGACCACGTCCTGGAAAATTCCAGCATCGTTCAGCAGACGCTGCACGCCGGCATTTTCCGGCGACTGGCCGCCCTTGTTGTAGAGGTCGGTTTCCTTGAACGTCATCGCGCCGCTCGGCTTGCCGTCAAAGCGCACGGCCTGGAAGCCGCGCTGCTCCAGGCCCATGGAGGCGCAGGAAGAGGGGTTCTCGACGGCGAACGAACCGTTCGTATCAACGCACAGCGGAATCTCACCGCTCCAGTCGCGCTGTCCGCCGCGGTGCGCCTTGGAAGATCGCGCAAACACGAAATAGACGCCGGATTTCAGAGGGCCTTGAAGCGCCACGCGGCACTGGCCGGGACGAAGGCGTGTCCAGCCCTCGACAATCACTTCCTCGCCATCCGGCCGGCCCGTGGCCGCTTCGATGACAAAGCTAGTCTGGTTACAGAGCTGCCAGCCCGATCCGCCGCCTTGCGCGGACGACGGCAGGCTCAACGCAGCAAAGCCCAGCGCGATAAGCGCCGACAGCCTTGGGAATCCCCTAGCGAACCAGCGTGCCAGCGCCATGCTCGGTGAACAGCTCCATCAGGAGGGCGTGTGGTTTGCGGCCATCCAGAATGACCGCCGCCTCGACTCCCTTTTCCACTGCTTGCATCGCCGTTTCAAGCTTGGGAATCATCCCCCCTTTAGCAGTTCCGTCTGCGATCAATCCGCGCGCCTCTGCAACGGTAAGCTGCTTGATAAGATTGCCCGATTTATCGAGCACGCCGGTAACGTCCGTCAGGAACAGCACGCGCTTCGCCCCAAGAGCCGCCGCAACGGCTCCTGCGGCCGTATCCGCGTTGATATTGAAGCTTCTGCCATCGGCCCCGACGCCAACTGGCGCCACAACCGGAATGAAATCCTCGTCCCGCTGCGCCGCCAGCGCCGTCAGGACAGAGGGGTCCACCTTGTCCGGTTCGCCAACGAAACCAAGATCGACCACCCGCTCAATGTTGGAATCCGGGTCCTTCTTGGTCCGCGTGGCCTTGACCGCCGTGATCAGGTTGGCGTCCGAGCCGGACAGGCCGACTGCCTTGCCGCCCGCCGCGTTGATCGCCCGGACGATGGATTTGTTGATGCCGCCGGCCAGCACCATCTCGACGATCTCCATCGAGGCGGCGTCAGTCACGCGCAGGCCATCCTCGAAGGTCGAAACGATGCCCAGCTTGTCCAGCATCCGACCGATCTGCGGTCCGCCGCCATGGACCACCACCGGGTTGATGCCCAGCAGCTTCAGCAGCACGACGTCCTTGGCGAACATGAGCGCAAGCGCTTCGTTCTCCATGGCGTGACCGCCGTATTTGATCACGATCGTCTTGTTGTCGTAGCGCTGGATATACGGCAGCGCTTCCGACAGCGTCCGCGCGGTGGCGAAGGCATCGCTGGCCTGAAGAGCGTTGATGGCGGCGATCTCTGTATTCGTCATGCGCGCCATCTACAGGGTTTTGCCCCGCGAATGAAGGGGTCAGTTCTTCAGCCGGTAGCCCGTCTTGAAGATCCAGCCGACGATGCCGAGCAAGGCCAGCAGGAAGACAACGGTGACGCCAAGGCTGATCAGCACATTGTCGCCTTCAAGCCCGAAAAATGCCCAGCGGAAGCCCGAGATAAGGTGGACGACCGGGTTCAGCATGGCGACCCCGCGCCAAGCCTCAGGCAGCATGTCGATCGTATAGAACGCGCCGCCAAGGAAGGTCAGCGGGGTCACGATCAGCATCGGGATGAAGTTCAGCTGCTCGAAGCTCTGCGCCCAGATGCCGATGATGAAACCGAACAGGCTGAAGGCGAACGACACCAGCACCAGGAACAGCACCATCTCGATCGGGTGAAGGATCTGCACGGGTACGAACAGGTACGCCGTCGCGAGGATCACGAGGCCGAGGATGACGGACTTCGTCGCCGCAGCGCCCACGAAGGCGATCACGATTTCGAGGTAGGAGATCGGCGCCGACAGAAGTTCGTAGATCGTGCCGGTGAATTTCGGGAAGTAGATGCCAAACGATGCGTTGAAGATCGAGTTGGTGAAGATCGACAACATGATCAGGCCCGGCACGAGGAACGAGCCGTATTCGAGGCCTTCGACGACGGGCTGCATCCGGCTGCCGATGGCGGAGCCGAAAACGACGAAATAGAGCGCCGTGGTGATCACAGGTGTCGCGAGGCTTTCGCCAATCGTGCGGAAGAAGCGCACCATCTGGAAGCGGTACATCGCCCAGATGCTGAAACCGTTGAAGGCTTCGGCGCGCCTGCGCGCGGGCGCTTGCGGCGTTGCTGGACGAACGGCTGCGGATGCATCGGCCATGGTTCAGCCCTTCTGCACTTGGGCGGCCTTGGGGGCCGCATCGGAATGGACAAGGCTGACGAAGATGTCTTCAAGCGAGGAGGTTTTGGTGTCGAGATCGTTGAACGATACGCCAACCTCGCCCATGCGCCGAACGAGCGAGGCCACGCCCGTCCGATCCGCCTGCGTGTCGAACGTGTATTCCAGAATGTGGCCGTCGCCCTTGAGCGCGAGATCCCACTCCTTCAGCGTGTCGGGGATCGCATCGAGCCTGTCGCGGAGATTGAAGGTCAGCAATTTCTTGCCGAGCTTCTTCATCAGCGTTTCTTTCTTCTCGACAAGGATCAGCTCGCCCTTGGCGATTACGCCCACGCGGTCGGCCATTTCCTCGG
>JAUYSA010000369.1 GCA_030696545.1 Hyphomonadaceae bacterium | reverse complement strand
ATTGTTCGACGTCGCCGGTGTCGGGGTTCCAGATCATCGCCGAGGCCGTGTCGCTCCAGCCGCTCGGCGGGGTTGGCGAGGTGGTCGGGACCACACCAGCGTTGGATTGGCCGAACAAGATCAACACGGCGGCAGGCGTCGCGCCCTCCGAGACATCCGTCACAGTGACGGTGATAGTCTGGTCAGCGGTGTTAGCGGAGCCATCTGTCGCCCGCACAACGACGACGTAGGTATTGTTGGTGCCGGTATCCCCAGGGGTTTCGTAGTCCTTCGTTCCGTTGCCCACCCATCGCAGCGTCGAGCCGCTGATTTCGAAGCTCGCGTAGTCCACGCTCGCGCCGTTCTGCCCGACAGTGCGGATCGCCCAGGTGACGGATTCGCTGGCGGTCAGGGCGTGCGACAGCGTCGAGTTTTCCGCCACGCTGGGCGCGGCGCTGGACGTGATCGTTGGCGCCGTGACATCTGGGCCGGTGAGGCCCGGCGGGATCATCCCGAGGTTGACGCCAAGTCCACGCGACAACGCTTCTACTCCGGCCAGCCGGTGGAGACGTCGACGGCATCAAGCGCCGCTAGATCTCTGGCCGCAGTTACCGCCTCGGACAATTCACGCGACCGCGTGAAGCACGCCTGCACATGCGCGCCGATGGCGAGGCCGATGGCCTGCAGCGTGGGTTGATCGAGGGTGACGAACGCGCTGGGCGTGGCTTCCCAATCCAAGCTGACAAGCTTGTCGTTCAACTGGAACAGCATCAGGGCGCCGGTGATCTTGGCCTGTGTGGTCTCATCGGTACGGACGCGAACCCCACCCACCGTGACGCCTGCATTTTCTGCGACGCGGCGGCGCGCTCGGATAGCCTCCAGCTTGGCGGCCTTGAGGTCCGCAAGCGGCACAGCCTCGACCACGTTCACTCGCACAGGCGAACCGTTGACGATCTTCACCTCGGTCCCCGTCACACGCTCGTCGGCGGCGGCGGGAGCGGGCTCTGCAACCACGCGCAGGCCCAGCGCGGTCTTCTTCTGTGGGCTCCAGGTCTCGTGCCAGTCGGCAGGGTGCTGCACGCCGTTGGCGTCGGTGAACCCATGCCCAGGCACGATTTCCACCGCCCCGCTGTCAAGAATGAGCGCGTAAGCCATCAATGTCTCCGAAGTCAGTTGCCGCCGACGGACGTCAGGTAGGTGTTCAGCGCGGCGTAGAGCGCGGCGAGTTCGCCCGTCGTCAGGTTCGGACCCCAGTGCGCAGCGGCGTGGCGGCCGGAATAACCTGTCGCGATGACGATCGTGCCGAGCGAGATGCTGCCGCCGCCAGCGGATTCGGTGCTAACCAGGGCGCCGTTCTTGTAGAAGCGGAGGTTGACGCCAGCGTCGACGGTGGCCATGACGCTGTGCGCGCCCGTGGTGTTCTCAGTGACTTCCCCGACGGCGCTCCATTTCGCGGCCATCTGGGTCGACGATGCGCGCAGATAGCCGTTCGTCCCGCCGGTGTTGATGTAGCCGCTGTCGGCGTTGTAATTGTTGATCCAGAAGCCGGCGCTATGGTTGGTGGCGTCAGCCGACGCGGAAACCGTGAGCCCATCGCTGGCGCCGCCGGTATAGCCCCGGTCGGCCGTGAAGGTCGGGCTCCCCGAGACGGACAGGTTCACCGCGTTCTCGATGATGTTCTGCCGTGCGGCCTGAGCGTCGGCCGCGGCGAGCAGATACAGCCCCTTGATCTTGGTGTTCGTGTAGAGGCCGGCGAGTTGCAGATCGCGGATCAGGCGGTTGAGCTGGCCCATCCGCACCGCTGTCGGCGGCGTGGAGAACCGCGCGGCGAGCGCTCGCGTCTCAGCCAGGATATGGCGAGACGTCAGCATGCGCGAAGTGTGAGGGTACATCAGGCGGGCGGGAAGTAGGTTGCGCGCCACTTGGTGCGGCCGGCGTCGTATTCGCAATCGACGTAATGGAACTTGCCCAGGCCCGCCGCGAAGGTCGGCGCACCATCCGCCCCGAAATCGAAGACGGCGTTCCAGCTTGGCGAACCGCCGCCCGAGCCCATCTCGAACTTGAGCGACAGCGGGGCGCCGTCATACGGATTGGTCGGGGCCGCAATGGTCGGACTGCCGGTCAACGTGGTTGAGCGCTTGAAGCCCGCCGCCACGTCTGGCGTGATTGTGGCGCCGTAGGTGATTGGCACCCACGCCACCGAATCCTTCAGCGTCTTGGGCGAGACGGGCGCGGAGTCCTGCGTCCCTTCCCAGATCATCGCTGCCGTGGCGCCGGAGCCCAGGAAGGCTGCGTGGAACACCAGCCAGTTGGCGTAAGGCCCGCCCGTCCCGAACACGCCGTCGGATGGAACGGTGCAGGTGAGCGTTTGCGAAGCGACCGAGTCGACGGTCATGAACAGCCGGATCTCAGGGTCGGCCCGGTAGACCGCCACGATCAGATCGCCCGCCGCGAAGTCTTTCCCCGCCTCCACCAGCGCGACCGTTTTCGATCCAGTAGACAGCGCGAGGCTTGATATGCTCGTGGCCATGTAGTCGCTGGACGACAGCACCGCCGTCGACGCAGCGCCCACGTCAACCGACGTTTCGATCAGGTCGTTCATCGCGGGGATCAGCGTGTCGTTGATCTCGCCCACGAGCACCACGTCGTGAGCGACCTTTGAGTTTGCCCGCACGATGAAGGTCGCAGCCGGATCACTG
>JAUYSA010000320.1 GCA_030696545.1 Hyphomonadaceae bacterium | reverse complement strand
TCCAACTGGACCGAGCTGGATATCTGGGCCTACATCGCGGAAGAAGATATCCCGATCGTGCCGCTCTATTACGGGAAGACGCGTCCGACTGTCGTTCGCAATGGCCAGATCTTCATGGTCGATGATGAGCGTGCGCCGATGGAGCCGGGCGAGGTTCCGGTCGACCGCATGATCCGATTCCGCACGCTGGGCTGCTATCCGCTGACCGCCGCGATCGAAAGCGACGCGCAGACGCTGGACGATATTGTCGGTGAGATGCTTACAGCGCGCACGTCTGAGCGTTCTGGCCGGCTTATCGATCACGATGAAAGCGGCTCGATGGAGAAGAAGAAGCGCGAGGGCTATTTCTGATGGCCACGAAAGTGACTCCGCTGCGCAAGCCCACTGAGCGCCAATCGGTGCGCGATCTCGCGGCCGCCGAGATGGGGGTCCTGCGTTTCATCACCTGCGGTTCGGTTGACGATGGCAAATCCACGCTGATCGGCCGGCTGCTCTACGACACCAAGCTTATCTTCGAGGACCAACTCGCTGCGCTGAAACGCGACAGCGTCAAACACGGGACGCAGGGCGAGAATATCGACTTCGCACTACTGCTCGATGGTCTTGAGGCCGAGCGCGAGCAAGGCATCACGATCGATGTCGCGTATCGCTATTTCTCGACCGACAAGCGCAAGTTCATTGTGGCCGATACGCCCGGCCACGAGCAATATACCCGCAACATGGCTACTGGCGCTTCGACCGCTGATCTCGCTGTGATCCTGATCGATGCCCGCAAGGGCGTGCTGCCGCAGACGAAGCGGCATACATATATCGCCAACATGCTGGGCGTTCGCCACATCGTGGTGGCGGTCAACAAGATGGATCTGGTTGAGTACAGCCGCTCGCGTTTCCACGAGATCGTGGCTAGCTATTTGCAGATCGCCGAAAATCTGGGGTTCGAGTCGATCACGCCGATCCCCATGGCGGCGCTCAAGGGCGAGAACGTCACGAAGAAGTCCGAGATCATGTCGTGGCATGACGGTCCGACCCTGCTTGAGCATCTGGAAACCGTGCAGATCGCTGACGATCGCGCCAGTGCGCCATTCCGCTTGCCGGTGCAGTGGGTGAACCGTCCGAACCTGGATTTCCGCGGATTTTCGGGAACGGTAACGTCCGGCTCGGTCAAGCCTGGCGATGAAGTGGTCGTCACCAAATCGGGCAAGGTCTCAAAGGTGAAGGCCATCGTGACTGCTGACGGCGACATGCCGCAAGCCACCGCAGGCGACGCCATCACGCTCGTCATCGCAGACGAGATCGACGCTTCGCGCGGCGACGTATTTGGGTCGCCCGATGCGCGGCCGGAAGTTTCGAACCAGTTCACCGCCAATATTCTCTGGATGACGGAAGAAGAGCTCACGACGGGGCACGCTTATCTACTGAAGATTGGCGCTCAGACTGTTCAGGCCACCGTGACGTCGATCCGGCACAAGATCGACATCAACACGCTCGACAAGATGCAGGGGCACGCGCTGGGTCTCAACGAGATCGGGTTCTGCAACATCTCGACGGGTCAGCCGATCGCGTTTGATCCCTATCATACCATCCGCGAAGGCGGCGCTTTCATCCTGATCGATCGCTTCACCAACCAGACGGTTGGCGCTGGCATGATCGAGTTCACGCTCAGCCGTTCGACCAACGTGCATCGTCAGGCGATGGACGTGACGAAGGCGTCGCGTTCACTGCTGAAGGGTCACAAGCCGGCCGTCCTGTGGTTCACGGGGTTGTCGGGAGCGGGCAAATCGACCATTGCAAACCTGGTCGAGCGCAAGCTGGCGGCTACAGGCGCGCATACCTATGCGCTTGATGGCGACAATATCCGGCAGGGGCTGAACAAGGATCTCGGCTTCACCGACGACGAGCGTATCGAGAACATCCGCCGCATCGGCGAAGTCGCGAAGCTGTTCGTGGATGGCGGTCTGATCGTGACCGCGAGTTTCATCTCGCCGTTCCGGGCTGAACGCGACATGGTGCGTGGCTTGGTCGAGCGGGGCGAGTTCATCGAGATATTCGTCGATGCTCCGCTGGAAGTGGCCGAGAGCCGCGACCCCAAAGGCCTGTACAAGAAAGCCCGCGCTGGCCAGATCCGGAACTTCACCGGCATCGACAGCCCATACGAGCCACCTGTCTCGCCCGAACTGCGACTGGATACGTCCGGCGCGAAAGCGGACGAGTTGGCGGATCAGGTGGTGGCTTACCTGTACGCGAACGGGATTGTTGGCGCGTCTGTCGATCAGTCGCTCGACTTCAGTATCTGATCCGGACAGACCGGCGGGCGCGGAGAGATCGCGCTTGCGCCAGAAGTGTTACTATGTAACAGAGACGCGGCGGGCAGGCTGGCCCGCACGGAATCCTGATGTCTGGCTCTGAAGCAGCAATCGTTCTAGGCGCCGGCGCGTTGTCGATCGCAGGCGTGGCGTTCGCGCTGCTGGCCGCGACGATGGCCAGGCGCGTGACCGATTTTGTCGGTCTGGCGGGCGGCGTGGTGGTTCTGCTGGTGGCGGTTACGCATCTCGCGCCTGAAGCGCTCGAGGCGGGCGACACCGAGCGCATGTTCCTGTTCGGCGGCGCAGCTGTCGGCGTTCTGCTGGAGTTGATCTTTCGGGTCAGATCCACGGCATCGCCGTCCTCTGTGCGGACCGGGGCTTGGGTAGGCATTGTTCTGCTCGGCATCCATTCCACACTGGACGGCGCCGTTTACACCGCCGTGTTCTGGCATGGCGAAGGTTCGGGCCTGCTGGCCTCGCTGGGTCTTATTCTGCATGAGGCCCCCGAAGGTGTGGTTGCTATGGCGCTCGCGCTCCAGGCGGGCCTTCGCCCGCCCATAGCTGCTACTGCTGCAGTGCTGGCATCGTCGGTGACGACGCCGATCGGTTGGATCGTCGCACATGCGATCGGTGAATCGGGCCATAGCGTCATGCAGGCGATGTTTGCTGCTTCTGCCGGGCTGCTTCTCTATGTGGGCTGGCATCTCATCGCAGGTGGTTTGCGCGCCATTCGCACGCGCAGCGAACCCTGAACGCCGCACGGATTCTTGCGAAATGTCCGATCTCGCGCACTAGTCTTGCAAAGATTGATGCCTGCTTCCGCCCCGTATCGCTTCATTACCCCCGTCTAGCGGTTTATATCTTCGGTAAACGCCGGAGACTCTCATGGCCGATATCTTTGAAAACCCGCTTGGCACGGACGGTTTCGAGTTCGTCGAATACACGTCGCCAAATCCACATGAACTGGCAAAGTTGTTCGAGGCCTTTGGCTTCACAGCCGTTTCGAAGCATCGTTCCAAGAACGTCGTCCGCTACAAGCAGGGTGACATCAACTTCATCCTGAACATGGAGCCTTCGGGCCAGCCCGCTGCATTCCGTGGGCAGCATGGCGCAGGCGCCAACGCGATGGCGTTTCGGGTCAAGGACGCGGCGAAAGCTTATGCCGAAGCGATCAAGCGCGGCGCCGAGCCTGCGTTTGGAAATGTCGGGCCTATGGAGCTCAATATCCCGGCGATCCAGGCCATCGGCGGCGCTTACATCTATCTGGTCGATCGCTACGGCGCGCACGGCATCTACGACATCGATTTCCTGCCTATCCCGGGCGCGGACGAGAAGAAGAATTCGGTCGGCCTCACCTATCTCGACCACCTCACGCACAACCTGCATCGGGGCAACATGGCGAAGTGGGCCGACTATTACGAGCGTATCTTCAATTTCCGCGAGATCCGCTACTTCGACATCGAAGGCAAACAGACCGGGCTTCTCTCCAAGGCCATGACGTCGCCGTGCGGCAAGATCCGCATCCCGCTCAATGAAAGCCGCGACGACAAAAGCCAGATCGAGGAATTCCTGCGCGACTATAATGGCGAGGGCATCCAGCATATCGCGCTCGGCACCGACGACATCTACGCCAGCGTCGAGGCGCTGCGCGAACGCGGCATTCCGTTCCAGACGGCGCCGGACACGTATTTCGATGGCATCGGCCAGCGCATAGGCGCCCATGGCGAGGACGTGACGCGGCTGCAGAAGAACCAGATCCTGATCGACGGCGCGCCGACACAGGGGCAAGGCCTGCTGCTTCAGATCTTCACGGCCAACCAGATCGGTCCGATCTTCTTCGAGCTGATCCAGCGCAAGGGCAATGAAGGATTTGGCGAAGGCAATTTCCGGGCGCTGTTCGAGAGCATCGAAGCGGATCAGGTTCGACGCGGCGTTTTGAAAGCGGAGGCTTGAGCTTGGATCTGCCCATCGAAGGAAGCTGCATGTGCGGGCGGGTGAAGCTGCGCGTCACGCTGCCGCCGATCATGACGGCGGCCTGCCATTGCAGCGGCTGTCAGAAACTCAGCGCAAGCGCATTCTCTCTGACTGCAATGATACCTGCCGAGGGCGTCGAGGTGATTGGCGAGACGGCGATTGGCGGGCTGCATAACGAGTCGAAGTATGAATACTGTCCGCATTGTCTCAACTGGATGATCACGCGTCCGGCCGGAATGCCGTTCGTGAATGTGCGGCCAACCATGTTCGATGTACCGGCGTGGTCCACGCCGTTCATGGAAACCTGCGCGAGCGAAAAGCTGCCTTGGGCGAAAACGTCTGCGGTTCACAGCTATGACCGCTATCCGGCGGAAGCCGATTACGGCCCCTTGATGCACGAATATGCTGCGCGAGTGAACGCATGACCGAGACGATCCTTTACGGCTACTGGCGTTCGTCGGCGACTTACCGCGTGCGTATTGCGCTTAATTTGAAGGGCGTTGCTTACGAGACTGTTGGCGTTCACCTGCTGAAGGATGAGCAATCGCAGCCAGCACATCTTGCGCGGCATCCATCGGGCCGGGTGCCGATCCTTGAGATAGACGGCCAGCGCATCGGCCAGTCCATGGCAATGGTGGACTATCTCGATGAGACTCGCCCAGAGCCTCCGTTGCTGCCGCGGGATGCCTTTCTGCGCGCCCGCGTTCGCGATCTGAAGGATCAGGTCGTAGCCGACCTTCACCCGCTCAACAACACATCGACCCTGGCGCGGTTACGCTCACAGTTTGGCGCCGACGATGCGGCGATCGCGGCGTGGTACGCTTACTGGATCGTTCGCGGTTTCAAGGTTCTGGAACAGATGCTGCCGAATGCTGGTGATTTCTGCGTCGGAAATGCCGTGACGCTGGCCGACATCGTTCTGGTCCCGCAGGTCGCCAACGCGCGCCGGTATCCAAAGATCGATCTCAATCAGTTTCCGAACATTCTGCGCGTCGACGCAGCGCTGCGCCAGATCGAAGCCTTCGCGAAAGCTGCGCCGGAAAATCAGCCTGAAGCCAGGGAAGCGCCTTGAGCGGTCTAACGTTTCGCGTTGGCGTAGTTAAGGCCCGCGACCAGAACTGAAACCGGCATCAGGTACGCGCATACGGCCGCGTAAAAGCAGGCGCGGGTGAAATACATGGCTCAACTCCCGGAGCAGGTATCCTGGCGCATCATGCGCCGATGAGTGCAGGGTCGTGAACTCTGTTACGCTGCAGACAGGGTGCGCCCGGATTGTTAACGAGCTATGGATTGCCGGGGAGCGCCCGCGCTCCATGTTCTGACGCGATATCCGCGTTCATCGCTAACGGAGGCTTTGATGATCCGCCTTGTTGCCGCGACTGCAACTGCCGCCATTCTTCTGGCCGCTTGCGGAGGAGAGCCGGTTCCTGCCGCTCCCGTCGAGCCGATTGCGTCGGCCGAGTCTTCGCCACCACCGGGAACGCCTGATCCGACTGCTTTGCCATTGCCAACCGTGAGTCCATCGGGTGCTGCAGCCATGAACATGATGTGCGGCGGCGCAACTTTCCGTGTGGCGTTCGTGGATACCCACG
>JAUYSA010000198.1 GCA_030696545.1 Hyphomonadaceae bacterium | reverse complement strand
TTGTCGCCCTTCTTGATGGTGGCGACTTCATAGACGCTCTCGATCGCCGGATAGCGTTCGAGTTGCTGTTTCTGAGTCCATGTGAGGATGGAGGCGACGGGCGGCTTGGTGATGGGCTTCTGGGCAAGCGCGGGCGCGGCTGCGCAAAGCGTTGCGGCTGCGACGGCTGCCAGACGGGAAACGGTAATGGTCATTGCGGAAGTCCTCCCTGCAAGCATTGCTGTGGAGGTCAAGAAAGGTGACGTCAACGCATGGTTCAAGACCCGGCCCCAGCGTCTGGGGCGGCTTGAAAATGACCTCACAGCGATTTGACGATAACGCCTAGCGCGCCGCCACGGCTTCCGGTCCGAGTTCCAGTTCGATGCGCGGGGCTCTGGGCGCAGCGGTTTCCGGCAGGTGGCAGATGACGGAGGTGCCTGTGCCCGGCGTCGACTTCATCTTCACGTCGCCGCCGTGGAGTTCGACGAAGGAGCGGACGAGGGCGAGGCCGAGGCCGGCGCCGCGGGTGTCGCCCGAGGTGAAGCTGTCGAACACGCTGGACTGGCGTTCCGGGGCTATCCCCTTGCCGGTGTCGGAGACGGCGAGGCGGATGATGTTCTCGCTCGGCACTGGCTTGGAGGCTTCGATCTTGATCGAGCCGCCGGCGCCGGTGAAGCGCAGGGCGTTGGTGAGCAGGTTGAACAGCACCTGCTTGATGCGGCGTTCGTCGGCGTGAATGTTGCCGATGCGGTCGTCGCACAGGATCTCGACACGGACTTTCGTGTTCTCCGCCGTGGTGACGACGAGGTCGACTGCGTCCTCGATGGCGCCGCGCAGCGAGAATTCGGACAGTTCCAGCTCCATGCGGCCGGCTTCGATCATGGCGAGATCGAGGATGTTCGAGATGACCTTCGACAGATGGTCGGCGGCGGACAGGATCGACGTGACCTGCGTGCGCTGCTTGTCGGTGAGGGCGCCGGGGCGTTCGGATTCGAGCAGTTCGGCGTAGCCGAGGATGGTCGTGAGGGGCGAGCGCAGCTGGTACGAGACGTTCTGCACGAACTCGTTCTTGAGCTTGTCGGCCGCCTGAAGGGCTTCGTTCTTGTCCTTGAGCGCGGTTTCCACTTTGCGGGCGGCGGTCACGTCCATGAACGCGATAAGGGTCGCGCCGTTGGGCAGCGGCTGCGTGATCCAGGTGATGGTGAGGTCGTTGGACGTGCGCATCACGCCCTGATCCTGCTGGCGGTATTCCGGCGAGGGGTTGGTGACGCGGCTCTTGATCGTCGCCCACACATTGCGGTCGTGATAGAGGCGCGCGCACTGCGTGACGACGTCGTCGAAATCCGGGGCGTCGGTGAGCGTGTCTTTCTTCAGGCCCCACAGTTCGGCGAAGGCGTCGTTGTGGAGGCGCAGGCGGCCGTCGGCGCTGAACACGACGATGGCTTCGCGCAGGTTGTCGAGCGTCGCTTTCTGGACGTTGATCAGGCGGTTGAACTCGGCCTTGAGCGAGAGTTCGTCGGTGATGTCCTTGAACAGCATCAGCGCGCCGCCGAGCGGATGGCGCTGGCGTGTGACGCGCAGGATGCGGCCGTCGGGCAGGTTCCAGAGGTTCTCGACGATGTCGACCTTCTCGCCCTGATAGTATTTCAGTTCGTCGGCGCGCCATTCCGCGAAGTTGGCGCGTGCGGGAAGCTTGCGACGCTCGCGTAGGCGATCGAGCATCGAGCCATGGTCGGGCTTGTCGAGCAGATAGGAGGGGTCGAGGCCCCACATTTCCTGGAAGGCGTGGTTGTTGAAGATCAGCTTGCGATCGGGCCCGAAGATGGCGACGCCATCGGCCACATGGTTCAGCGTGTCGTCGTGCGCCTTGGAGTTCTTCTCCAGCGTCTCGCGTGCGTTCTCAAGATCGGTGATGTCGAACGCCATGCCGCCGATGCCGCCGGAGAGCGGGAACATCTTGACCTTCATGGCGCGGCGTTCGCCATCGACGACGACGTGGCGGGTGTCGTCGGTTTCGGCGTTGGTCGAGATCGTCTTCTGCGCCTGACCCGTGACGTGCTGGTCGAGCATGATCTGGCGGTCGAGCACATGGTCGACGGTTGGGGCGCCGACGGCTTTCAGGTAGGCGCGGTTGACCCATTGCAGCTTGCCGGCGCCGGACATGCGCCAGGCGGGGAACGGCGCCTTGCCGAGCATTTCGAGGAAGGCCATCGGATCGCGCGCGACGGCAGCGCGGGCTTCTTCGAAGCGTGCGCGGGCGCCGCTCTCTTCGAGGCCCTTGATGGTGGTGTCGGTGATCCAGAGCACGGCGCGGGCGCCGGCCGTGCGGCCGTCGGCTTCGAGGAAGCGGCCGGAGGGGCCGATGATGGTGAGCGAGAAAGGCGCGCCGTCATTGCGGAGCTGCTTGAGGCGCTCGCGCAGGGTCGCGTCCTGGCCATTGCCATCGCGGGCTTCGAGATCGGCGAGGCCTTCGAGGATGCGGACGCCCGGGTCATCGGATGTGCCGTCATCGGCAAAGCGCAGGATGCCCATCAGGGCGACGGGCGAGCCGTAAAGGTTGGGCAGCCCCCATTCGGTCGGAAGCTTCGGCTTGTCGCCTTCGTTCACTTCCTCGTCTTCCCAGACCATGATGACGCCCGGGTGTGCGCCGAACACGCTCTCGGCGCGGGCCAGACGCTCGCGCGCTTTCTGTTCTTCGTCGCGATATTTGCGGGCCGCGCCGCGCGCGCCATCGGAAATCCGCAGGGCCCAGAGAAGGGCGGCGATGCCGAATGCTGCCGCGCCTGCGACGAGCAGGACGAGCGGCTGTGTCAGGGTCATGTCCATGGTCGTCACGTCCCGCCAGGGCCGAATCACTACGCGGTGGCCACCCTCTCTAGGCGGAGGCCTCCAGTTAACCAACTGGAAGGAGTTCCGGTTAACGGGCGGTTAAACAGCTGCTGTTGATGGGCAGAAAATGCCTAGCGGGCGCGAGGGGCGGGGATCAACTCGCGGCGTGACTGTTAAAAATAATCTATGAAAACAGAGCGCAGGGGAGGCTTGTAAGCGCGCCCTCGTCCTTCGAGACGCGCCTTGCAGGCGCTCCTCACGATGAGGGCTATCTGTGTCCGGGAGCTGAATAGCCCTCATCCTGAGGAGCCGCGTAGCGGCGTCTCGAAGGACGAGGGCGTGCTTTGGGTCGGTCGGAGCGCTCAGATTTCCTGATTGTAGTGGCCGACCGCTTCGAACTTCGCGAGGCGAGGTTTCACTTCGGTGCGGCCGAGGGCGCGCATGTCGTCTTCGCCCTGCATCGACTCCACGACCACGACCAGTTCGGGCTTGTTCGAGGAAGCGCGGACGAGGACCCAGGAGCCGTCGTCGAGCGTGACGCGGGCGCCGTTGATGGCGTTCACATCGATGATCTTGCGGCCGAGAATCTCGCCGCCCAAGCGGGCAAGCGCCTGATAGTCGGCGACGACCTGATCGACGATCGCGTACTTCTTCTCGTCGTCGCAGTGCGGCGACATGGTGAGCGAGGTCCACGCATCGCCGAGTTCGGCCTTGAGGTCCGACAGCGAGCGGCCGGGGTTGCGGTCGAGCATCTGCAGGACTGCGGCGGCGGCGACGAGGGCGTCGTCATAGCCATAGCCATAGGGCTTGCGGAAGAACATGTGGCCCGACTTCTCGAAGCCGGCGAGGGCGTCGAGTTCGGTGGTGCGGCGCTTGATGTAGCTGTGGCCGGTCTTGAAGTAGTCGACGGTGACGCCGTTCTCCTTCAGGACCGGGTCGGTCTTGTAGAGGCCGGTGGACTTCACATCGACCACGAAGGTTGAATTCTTGTGCAGCTTCGAGAGATCGCGCGCGAGCAGGAGGCCGATCTTGTCAGCGAAGATTTCCTCGCCCTTGTCGTCGACGACGCCGCAACGGTCGCCATCGCCGTCGAAGCCGACGCAGAGATCAGCGCCGTGTTCGAGAACGGCCTTGCCCATCGAGACCAGCATTTCGTGGTCTTCCGGGTTCGGATTGTATTTCGGAAAGTTGTAATCGAGGTTGGTGTCCATATCGATCACCTCGACGCCCATGGCGCGCAGCGCTTCGGGAGCGAAGGCGCCTGCAGCGCCGTTGCCGCAGGCTGCGACGACTTTCAGCTTGCGCGAGATCTTCACGCCCCTGGTGACGTCAGCGATGTAGTGTTCGCGCATCCCTTCGACGCGGACGAGCCGGCCGCCGGGCTGCGGGTTGAACTTGCCGTTGAGGACGATGTCCTTGAGGCGGCCCATCTCTTCGGGGCCGAAAGTGAGCGGCTTGTTCGCGCCCATCTTCACGCCGGTCCAGCCATTCTCGTTGTGGCTGGCCGTGACCATGGCGACGCACGGAATGTCGAGGTCGAACTGGGCGAAGTATGCGACGGGCGAAAGCGCGAGGCCGATGTCGTGGACTTCGAAGCCGGCCTCGAGGAGGCCAAGGGTGAGGGCCTGTTTGATCGACAGTGAATAGGAGCGGTAATCGTGGCCGGTGACGATTTTCGGAGCGACGCCCATCTCACGGATCAGGGTGCCGAGGCCGAGGCCGAGGGCCTGGACGCCGAGGAAGTTCAGCTCCGGTGCCTTGGGGTATTGCGGGCCGCCAAACCACCAGCGGGCGTCGTATTCCCGGAAGCCGGTCGCCTTGACCAGGGCGGTAGTCTCGAATTCGTAGGTGTTGGCCTGAAGGTCGGTGCGCGGCGGCTTCATCGTATGTCCCAAATCCCGATTTGGCGCTGCGGATGCCCGGCGCCGTCAGTTCCCTTAAGAGAGAGCAAGCGAAAGGCCAACCTACCGCAAATCGCCCAATAGGCGAATATCTGAATTAAAACGCGCGCGGATCGCGAACATTCTGTGACCTCATTTCCGATCTGCAACGTCCTGCGTGGGCAGGCCTAGATCGTCATCTGGCTGCCCAGTTCGACCACGCGGGAGGTCGGAATGCGAAAGAATTCGGTCGCGTTGGTGGCGTTGCGGCTGAGGAAGATGAAGAGGTGGTCCTGCCAGAGCGGCATGCCCCATTTTCCATCAGCCAGCAGGGTGCGGCGCGAGAGGAAGAAGGAGGTGTGCATGATGTCGAACGAGAAGCCGCACTTCTTCGCCAGCGTGAGGCCGCGCGTGACGTTGGGCGTTTCCATGTAGCCGAAGTTCAGCGTGATACGGTCGAGGTTGTCGAAGATCTCGACGATCTCCACTTTTTTCTCGTCGGGCACGTAGGGCACCTGCGCGGTGCGGACGTTGAGGATGACGTTGTGCTCGTGGAGCACCTTGTTGTGCTTGAGGTTGTGCAGCAGCGCCGTGGGGGCGGCTTCGGGGTCGGCGGTCAGGAAGACGGCGGTGCCTTTCACCGTGTGCGGCGGGCTGACTTCGAGACCCTTGAACACATCCTGCACGGAGACGTCCCTGCGGGTTCGGGCGAGGAGGATCTTGGTGCCGCGCACCCACGTCCACATCACCAGCATCAGCACCGCGGCGATGAGCAGCGGGACATAGCCGCCCGAGGGAAGCTTCAGCATGTTGGAAGCGAGGAAGACGCTTTCGACGATCAGGAAAGGCGCGACGATGAGAGCGGACAGCCACACGCTCTTCTTCCAGACACGTCGCGCGGCGATGAAGATCAGCAGCGATGATGTGATCATCGTGCCGATGACCGAGACGCCGTACGCCGAGGCCAGGGCGGATGAAGACTTGAACGACAGGACGAGGATCACGACGCCGGCGAGCAACAGGTAGTTGATCTGCGGCATGTAGATCTGTCCGCGCTCGCCTGCGGAGGTGTTTACGATCTGCAGGCGTGGGAGGAGTCCGAGCTGGACGGCCTGCTGGGTCAGCGAGTAGGCGCCGGTGATGACGGCCTGGCTGGCGACGATGGTGGCGAGCGTTGCGAGGATCACCAGCGGGATCTGCAGCATGTCGGGCGCCATCATGAAGAACGGATTGCCCGTGGTTTCCGGGTGCGCCAGCACCATGGCGCCCTGACCAAGATAGTTCAGCGCGAGCGCTGGGAGGACGAGCCATGCCCACATCGCGGCGATGGGCTTGCGGCCGAAATGGCCCATGTC
>JAUYSA010000531.1 GCA_030696545.1 Hyphomonadaceae bacterium | reverse complement strand
TCGGCGGTCGCCAATGGCGAGCCGATGCCTGACGAGGTCTCGGGGAGACTTCGCAATGGCTTCGGAGCGGAACAGGTCTCGACGATGAAAGTGACAGGGCCGGATGCGATGGCGCTGATCAACGAGGTCTATGGCCTGTCGTGTACGCGGGCATGAGGGCGGGTTGGGCTGGGCTTGCGGGGCTGGTGCTCGCGGGGTGTGATGAGGTTCCGCCGGCTGCGACGCTGACGGAAGTGCCGGGCGTGTTTGTCGGTGCGTGGGTGGTCGATCAGGCGGAGTGTCGTGGCGGCGGCGCATCAATGGTGACGGTGACGCCGACATCTGTGACGTTTTCAGATTCGCGGATTGCGGTGACGGGCGTGGCGCCGGATGGCGATACCGCGGCGCGGGTCGATGGACGTTATACGAGCGATTATGCCACCTGGGATGGGGCGGTGCGGCTGGAGCTTGCTGACCAGGGCAGGACGTTGAACGTCGTCAACGGTTCCATGCTGACGCCGCGCGTGAAGTGTCCGTAATGCTGCGCAGCTGGCGCTCGATGGACTTCAGAAGCGCATGATCGTATCCCGGATGGAGGTCAGGAAAGGACTTCCATCATGAAACGCATACTGCTTGCTACTGTGGCTATAGCGCTTGGCGCATGTGCTTCGGGTCCGGCTGGTTCGACTGGTGCGGCGGCCAAGACGCCGGCGGAGCAGATCCTCGGCAAGTGGAATTGCAAGGCGACGACCGAAGGCATCGCGACTGATGCGGCGGTGACGTATCTCGAAGGCGGCAAGGCCACGATGGATGCGAAGATCGGCGTGCAGCAGAGCGGCATGGCGATCGAGATTCTGGCGACAGCGGACGCGAGCTGGAAATTCCTCGCCGATGGCAAGCTGGAAGAGATGATCACCAGGATGACGGTGACGAAGGGCTCGATGGGCGGGAACGACGTGCCGCCTGCGATGATCCAGGGGATGATCGAGGAAGCGGTCGTGAACCAGAAGACGGTATCGACGGCGACGTTCACAGAGACATCGTTCACCTCGACTGACGAGTCGGGCACGGTGACGAGCTGCGCGCGCTGAGCGCTGAGGCAAGCGGGATGGGAGATGAGGATTGATGTGATCATCGTTTGCGGCATGGCCGCGGTCGCGTGGGCGACTGGCGAGGCGATGCCGCAGACGACGACGCAAGCGATCCTGGGCAAGTGGACCTGTTCGTCGGATACGCCTTACGGCCGCATCGTCAGCGAGTTGGACTACGCCGACGATGGCTCGATGAAAGGGTTGTCGACGATCACCATTCCGCCGAGCAGTGGCAGCGGCGCAACCATCGCGGTCGTTGAAACGTCATCTTCCTGGACGCTGCTGGATGGCGGCATGATCCAGGAGGAAGTCATCCGCGCAGAGGTGATCAGCGCTAAGCGCGACGGAAGGGAAGTGTCGCGAAAGGTCAGAGGGCAGATGGCCAGAAGCATGATCAGGCCGTTCGATCCTGAGAAGCTTGAGATCTCGCCCGAGGGGATGGTGCGGTTTGACCCGAATACGGGATCACGCACGGTCTGTACTCGCTGACGCCGCCGAAAGTCGCTGTTGCGCGCTGGTGCGGTTCACACCATGTGTGGCGTCCGCAACGGGAATGGCGTGATGGCTAAGAAGTTCAGGCTCAAGGCAGACGAGATCAAGCCGCTGGCGGAGGGCCGGGGGGCGTGCATCGCGTCGGACATGATCACAGTGCGGGGCAAGCCGGTGGGCTTCATGTATCGCGAGAAGACGCCTGATAATAAAGCCGACAGCGGATGGCGCTTCCTGTCGGGTCTGGAAGACCAGGACTACATGGACGACAGCGGCAATCACGGCATCTATGACGTCAACACGATCGCCAATTACGATCCCACCATTATTGAATTGCTTGACGCTGCGCCCGGAAGCGTATTTGAGCGCACCCCCGGCACCAAGAACTTCCGGCCAGTTGACGACTGGGCGCCGCCCGAGGATTAAGCCTCCCCACTGAACCCTGAAGCGCACGACAGAGGCGCGATGGAGTTACCCCATGACTTCCCCATCTCCCAGCAAGTCAGGGGGCCGGATGCCTGCCTGGGCGCGGCCCAAGGACATGCTCGACCTTACGCGGCTGGCTGTGCCGGTCGCGATCTCGCGCGCGTCGTTTATGCTGATGTCACTGACGGATGCCGTGCTGCTGGGGCGGTATGCGCCGGGTGAACTGCCGTTCGTGCTGAACGGCTGGCTTCCCATTGGCGTGCTGTTCGGCTTTGGCATGGGCCTGATGATCGGCGTGCAGGTTCTGACCGCCGAGTTGAATGGCGCGGGCAAGGGCGGCGAGACGGGGCGCATCTTCCGGCGCGGCATGGTTGTGGCGCTGGTCTATGGCGTGTTCGCGACGGTGGCCTGTATCGTGGTTGCGCGGCCGTTGCTCGATCTGATCGGGTTTGATCCGGCGTTGGCTGCGGCGACGACCGATTGCACGCATATTCTCGCGTATGGCGCTGTGGCCCACATGGGCGGGCTGGCGTGCCAGTCCTATCTGGAGGCGCTGCGCAAGCCGAACATTGCGACGGCGATCAACATGTCGGCGGTGGTTGTGAACCTGGTGTTCGGCCTGATCCTGGTGCCTGACCATGGCGCCATTGGCGTGGTGTGGGCGACGACGGGGTCGCGCTGGTTCATGCTGGTCTGCTTCCTGATCGCGGTGGTGTTCCTGACGCCTGCGTTCCGCAAGGCGCCCAAAGCGCCCGCTGGCGAGTTCAAGCGCCAGAACATGGTAGGCATCGGCACGGGGGTCGCCAACATTGCGGAGTGGGGTTCGTTCAACCTGACGTTTGCAATCGCGACGCTGGTCTCGCTGGATTCGGGAACGGTTTACGGGCTCGCCGTGCAGATGATGGGCGTGATCTTCATGATCTATGTGGGCATGGGCACGGCCACGAGCGTGCGCGTGGCAGAGCGGTACGGACGGGGCGACGGGGTTGGCGTGCGCGAGGCTTCGCGGCTGGGCGTGGTGGCGTCGACGTTGCTGGGCCTGATCCTGGCGACGACGCTGATCCTGCTGCGTGATCCGATTGCGGTGACGTGGCTGAACGGGTCGGAGGTGGCGTCGGCGGGCGCGCATCTGGTGCCGATCCTGTCACTGATGCTGGAGGCGGTCGCGTTCGTGACGGTGTTCGATGGCCTGCAGGCTGTTGGCTCGATGGCGCTGCGGGCGCAGGGCGTGGTGTGGATACCGACGGCGATCCATGTCGGCAGCTATGTGTTCGTGATGTTGCCGCTGTGCTGGTGGCTGGGACTGCACACAGACTTTGGCGTGTGGGGCGTGATCATCGGGATTTCGATCGCGTCGCTGGTCGCTGGCGTGGGGCAGTTGCTTGCGCTGGAAATCCGCACGGCGCGTATTGCGCGGTTTGGCTTGCCAAAGGGCGCGCGTGCGGCGCCGGTGATTGGTCACTGAACGAGCAACGGTTTCTGTCATCCTCGGGCTTGACCCGAGGATCTTGCTTTCGGCCTGCGTCCATTGCTGTCTCGATAGAGAAAGATCCTCGGGTCAAGCCCGAGGATGACTTCCCTGTGTCTGTCTTCCTCGCCTAATTCCCCTCGTTCGCGCCGGAAGTCGAAGTGCGCGCCTACGTCTTGGCCGGATGCTTGCCGACTGCGCCGGCGTAGTACGCGCGGATCACGGGCAGGTCGGCGTCGTAGTCGCCACTCGGATAGACGACCGCG
>JAUYSA010000382.1 GCA_030696545.1 Hyphomonadaceae bacterium | reverse complement strand
AGGTTGCGGCAGTTCAACTCGAACTTGATTTGGGCATGTAGGGGGCGCGCTGAACGTGCGGCGTTAGCATCAAGAAATTGACACCCAGAGATGCCAAAGCGAGATGGCTCCGGGGTTTTCGAACGCCGGGTCAGCTGCAATGTACTTGAAAGCTCGAGAATGTTTGGACTCCGCTGAGTCCAGGCTCGCGATCGTCATGCTCGTAGGCATCTGCTCGATAGCGAATGATCCAGAACCGCCAGCTTGGCTTTTTACCAGGTATGGGGACAGGGACCCTGTGATGGTCGAACCGTCACGCACATAAGCAAGCATGAAGCCTTCTCTTGCTGGCCATGCGTACTCGCCGATCAGAAACCGGGTGAGGCCTTTGATGCAGTAAAGATCGATGCCCTTTTGCGATGTCGAGTCTACGAGTTTGCATTCTACGATAAGAGGAAAAGATGGGTTTCGCCCGCTTAGATGAATCGACAGGTCCGGCTTTTTCTCGAGGTGCGATCCGTCAAAGCTGAGCGTCTCTGATCCGCGCGTAATGGATCGCACGAGCGCCTGCCACAAAGGATGCATTTCAAGGAGGGCATTTAATCGGGTAGCCAGAAGAGCGCTAATCTCAGGCTCGGATCCTGCCGTCAGGGTGGAGGCATGGTTCTCAAGAAGGTGCTGCCACGCCTCGTCAATGACTTCAGCAATAACCTCAAGATGTTCGCGGTCGAGCGCGGGTAAGGGCAAACTGAGGCCGCGCGTGAGCTCAATGATCTGATTTGGCCGGGGGATTACCGCTGCCATCAAGCAGCCTTCCCGCGCAACCAACCCATCTGTCCCCAAATCAGTCGCTGCGCAACTTGGCGCGCAGCTGTTTTGCTCCAGTACCGTTCTTGGCCAAGGCGAGCCAGCCACAAAATTCCCGGAGCTTCGTTTGGAAAGACAAGTTCCGTAGCAGCAAGCTCGTCCGCCAGACCAATAAACTTGGCCCAGTCTGGCGATCGCCCCGATTCCAAAACACCGCCTGTGTGAGAAGAAACCTTCAAGAATTTCCAAGGCGACGACTTCACGCCGGCAACGGATGTAACCTGAATTTTGCGGCTGAAGCGCTGTGCCCATGGTTGCAGCTCCGCGCCTAATGTTCGCGCAAACTGCCCTACCTGTTCCGATGAAACTTCTCGCTCGGCACGTTTGCGATTTTCAGAGAAAGGCAGGCTGTAAGTGAGCGTGTCTAAGATGGTTTGGAGATCACGATCGGAAAGGCCGTAGAGTTTTGCCACCCACTGATCGACTGCCTGCCAGCTCTCATCTGTTGGCGATTTTGCTACCAGCTGAAATAGCTCGTTTGATTTTTCAATTTCGCTTTTATCCAGCGCGTCGAAGGTCGGTAGCGGTATCTCGTCAATCGTGGATTTTTCGACGACTTCGCGCTCGAAGCCGAATTTGCCACTCAAGATAAGGGCTAGCCACAGTGCGACTTGGCTTGAAAGGACAAGCGCCAAGTATCGCACCAATTGCCGCCCGGCTTTGTGGCGCGCCGCACTGTAACCGTAATAGGTCTCGCTATAGGCGACAGCGTGATCGGAAACTGTCACATGGATTCTGCCTTGGCCTGCAGGCGGTGACTGATGGACAATTAGCAGAGGCCCCGAGAAGATGTCTGGAGAGCGCGGGTCATGAATTCGCTGCTGATTGAAAGGCCGCAGGCTGCTGCGGGATACAATCAAATTCGATGCAGCGTCAGGAGTGAGCTCCGGCAAGTTAGCCAGATAACGGGCGTCTGCACCTGGCAGACCATCGCCGTTCTTGCGAATGCGACTGCTAGGCCGCAGTAACTGATAGCCATTGCCGCTAGAATTCGGCTTACCTCGGGTGACACCGAAATGATGTGCCCAGTACTGACCAAGCGGCATCATTTCGCGGTCGCGTAGACGCTGATATACTTCGAGATCAGCATCGCTCCCACGAGCTAGGATCTTCAGAATGAATGGGACTTCGGTCACCTGCCGGGAAGTGACAAATCCCGCGTTTGTGGCGTCGATCCGCATAGCACCGGCATCGTTCAGCGCGCGCTCAAGACGTGGTGTCACAAATCGAAAGGCGCTGGCGGGGGAAGGCAAGGAATTTCGCGCATAGAGCAGGCAAAAGGGAGCTGAGATTTCCGGCCAAACTTTCGTTTGGCGAAGTTCAGCGCCATTTACCACTGCACTGACATCCAGCGCGGAAAAGAGTAGCCGACGCGCCTCTCGCATTCCGTCGCCTTGTTGAAACAGCAGTCGCGCATGGAGGGCAAATGCCAATTGACCTCCGCTCTTGCACCACTCCATCGCTCGCCAAACAAAAGGGAGGTCTAGTCCTTCATTCGGTAGCGGCGGTGGTGCCGACAAGTTCGGAATTCGCTTTGACGCAACCTCGTGCACAATTGTCTCGACAGTGCGCCAGCTGGCTAGCCGCGTCCCGCTTGACCAAGGTGGGTTTCCAATAACGAGATCGTATTTGCCAACATGCGCTGGGTCTACGTTTGATCCAAGACTGCCCAGTTTGTCGTTGTCATCGGTAGCGATCTTTTGGAGAACGCTTCCACGTAGATCTCTGAATCGGAGTTTGCGTACTGGTGTAGGATGAGGATCTAATTCGATTGAGATGAGATAGAGACCAAGTGCCGCGAAGCGCAACGCGGACTCGTTGATATCCAAGCCCACGATCTGTTGGTACAGAATCTGACGCAGCACCTTGGTGTCTGGCCTAACCCCATCTCTTCTCCATCTGGCGGCCACCAGTTCGCGAAAAACTGTCAGAAGGAAAACTCCGGCTCCGACTGCCGGGTCTAAGACTTTGACGTCGTGAACGTCGCGATCGCGGCTGAGTGCTGCGAACGCGCCGCGTACCATCAAGTCGGCAATCAACCGCGGCGTATAAAAGCCACCTTCTTTGCGTTGCTGATCGGGCGAGTGTCGGCGAAGATAGTGCTCATATGCTTGGCTGAGTACCCCTACAGGTATGTGAGCAAAGTCGAGGTTGTTCCAGCTCTCCTGCCATCCCAGAGATAACTGTCCATCTGGCGCCTTGCGGAGGATGTCGCCTAAGGCCGAATAGCCATGTGTAGGAATCCTACGGAAAACTGATCTAGCTAGGGGCAGGAAGTCGCCATTGAAAGTTTGATCGAGCCAATCGGATGTCGCACGCGCCCGGCTAGCGTTATCGAAAAGTGTAGCTAGCTCCTGGCTATCGCTGGCCACGGTCTTGGGGATCAGGTGGCGGTCTGCGAGAAAACGCGCAAACAAGGCGCGGCCAACGAGAGAGATAGCTTCTTCCTCGTGAAGGTCGCTGACTGCTTTCAGACGGTCCAGTGAAGAGGCGAGCAAATTCAGGATTACTTGTGAGATCCACTGGCGCTGCCCCGGCGCCACGCCCGGGCGCTTATTACCCAAATAGGCAAAAGTCGCGGCCTTTTCGACTTTCGCTTTATCGAGTTCAACCAAAGCGTCAGATGCCGTTCTTGCGTCTAGCGAGACATTGTAGATCTGCAGAGATCCGCTTGAGAAAACGCCCAAGTAAGGCGCATCGCCGCGCATAGCGATTAAACGGCGCAATCGGTTCAAACGCGCCACGTCGCCTTGAAGTCGCTCACTGGCAACAAGGAAAACCAATGGCTCGTTCTGCCACTCGAAGACGCCGTCAACGCAGGCGAGATCGGAATTTGGCTGAGCACGAACCGTTAGCATCGATGCGTACGGTAACAGACCGGGCGCGTCGCTATCGAACGCGTGAAGCGTTTCTTCGTCGGCGCCGAAGGACCGGAGACTTTCTGCGAGGGCGCTCATATTCCCCCTGACCACCATCTGCCGCTTCTCGTGACCCGAGCCCATCGGGGCCTAAGGCGAATCAGTCCCGCCCTGCCTAAACAAGAACGGAACATAAACCAAGCACGATCAGTTCTTAGCTGCGTAAAAAGGCGGTCCCGTCCAATTAACCTCGCCGCTGTTTGAAAGGGCTTGGTCGTTTCCGGTCGCTTGAGAGCTAGAATTTTAATCGCCTCGTAACCGCCACCGAAATTCGTTTCCCCGCTTCAACTCGAATTGTCGGGGGTATGGCGAGGCTCCGATCAACAACGCGATTGGTGACGACGCTGGCCGTACGCTGGGCGCCTTCAGCAATTGCATCATCAACTGGATCGCGTGTGATGACGCCGATGCCGCCATAGGTGAGTTGCGGATCCTCCGTGGACGCGACGCCGATGTTGATCAGCGTACCGAGCGCGGCGGCGCCGAAAACATCGAGCCAATGGTTATCGACCGTGCCCGTGACGCCGGCTGAGCCAGATGGGCCGGTGGCCGCTTCGTCGAGCGCGATCTCATGGCCATCCGGCATGATGATACGTGACCAGATGATCGCAATGCGGCTCTGACCATAGCGCGTGCTGGACTTGTAGTCGCCAATCAGGCGCGCGCCCTGCGGGATTAGAAGCGTGCGACCAGTGGCGCTATCGTAGATCGCCTGCGTGATCTGCGCGATGACCGGGCCAGGCGACTCCGAGCTGATCTCGGTCACAAGACTCGCGGGAATAACGGCTCCAGGAAATAGCGCGTGATCATTTGAAGAAGCGCCGCTCTGCCGGTCTGGTGTTTGGGGGGCCATCACGGTGAGGGGAGAGCCGGGGGGCGGTTGTCTCGCTGCAATCGGTTGCGCTGTAGCTGCGCCGCGTGATGGCTCTTCGCGCAGCGCAAAGAAAAGGGCGGAGCGTTCTGCCTCCTCTGCTTCCACCAATGCCGGATCGACCGGTTCAGCCGCATAAGATGACTGCTGCCCGCGATGGGGATCAGGCGTGCTCCAGTCATCCTGGTATGGCGCATGAGTGGATAGGTCGGAGTTCTGGGGCGCAAACGCCGCGACGTCGCCGGGCAGGGGCGGACCGAGTTGGGGCGGCTCGGCAGGTGCGAGAGTGGCTTCTCGTGCAGCGGCCTCGCTGTAGTTGGCGGGCAGGTTGCGCACAGCGCCTTGCGCGACTTCCGGCCTTACCGGGTCGGACATCATCGGCTTTGAGTCAGCAGGCTTGCGCGAAGTGTCGGTTGAGAACGCGCCTGACGCCAGGACGAGCACGACCGCGACGCCGCCTCCGGCGACAGCGAGGATGGCGGGCTTGTTGAGACCCTTGGCGCCAGGACCTTTGACCCGGATCGCATCGAGCGGCGGAGGCTGCGCGTCGGGCTCCTGACGCGGCGGTTCATCCGCGCCAGCATCGGGACGGGGAGGGAGGCCATCAGCCATGTGCGCCTCCCGCGATCGGCGTCTGGCGATGGATCTGAACTCGTCTCTGGCCCCAGCCTGTGCCAAGTCTCAGCTCGGCTTTGTTGAACAGGCGGTCGACGACATAATATTTGCCCTGGACGCGGTAGTTCACGAGTTCCGTGCCCTCGTCGCCGATCACGAACAGGGGCGGCGCTTCCATCGTCCTGATCTTGTCCGGCATCTCGATGAAAACCTGCTGCCCGTCGTCGAATGCCGCGAGCGGTCGCCAGTCAGGTTTGTCGCCATCGATCCGGTAGCGGAGGTTGAGTTGATCCGGCGCGAAGGCGGGCGGCGCTGGCGGCGGGGCAGGCGGCGGCGGATTGTTCGCCAGCATCATGTCGGCGGGATAGCGCCAGGACACGGCGGCCATTGCTGTGCCCGCTGTGCTCTTGAGATCGAGATGATAGATGCGCCGGTCTGTCATGATGATCAGATTGGTCGACAGGTTCGAGGCGTTCGGCTTCACCAGCACATGGGCCTGAGCAGACGGTCCGGCGCCCGACCGGGCGTCACTGACGATCCAGCGTGTCGTATCTCCGGCTGACACCGAGAGCAGGGCTTCACCCGGTTCAAGCGCGATGTCGGTGATGCGCTGAGGAGACGCCTGAATGGCGTAAAGCGCCCCACGCTCGTAGGCGAACTCGTGCAGCGCGCCGACGAGCGAGGCGTCGGCGGCCCCACGGATCGCGGCCTGGTTGGTTTGCTGAAGCAGGGGCGGCTTCGTCTGGGCGATGGCCGGCGAAGTGAAGCTGAGAGCCAGAAGGGTTGCAGTGGCAAGAAGGGCGCGTGTCATTGTTGGAGATCCCGAGACCAGGTTAAACCATGGATGTAGAGGCCGAGTGGGTTCTTCTGGAGCCGCTCGGGAGTGGAAGGCGGATCGATCACGACGGTCGCAACGCCTGTGTAGCGTTCGACATGGACCAGCGTGCCGGCGTTGTAGGTCGACTCGCGCCAGCGCAGCTGAAAGCTGGTCGGGCTGGCGCGAACGACGGAGAGCACTTCGACCGCAACCGTTTCTTTGCCAACCTTGGCGAACGGGTCGTCATCCTCCGCCATGGCGTTGAGAACCTGTGCGCCACCCTGCGTTGCCCAGTCATAGGCGCGCAGCCAGTTCTGGCGGACCACGATGGCGTCTGACGGCAGGCCTCGCACCATCTCGATGAAGCGCGCGATGTGCCAGGAAAACTGAGCGTCGCTTGGCTCGTAGGCCGACGTGGCGGGGCCTACGAGCCGCGCTTCGCCAGTGTCGCTCGCTTCGATCACAAACGGGACGGCGGCGGGCCGCAAGGCAAGGACCACGACGCCGGCGGCCATGGCGCCGGCAAGGCCGAAGCTGCAGAACGCCGCGGTCCGCCAGGTGCGGGCGTGAGCCAGCGACGACCCCATGCGGTTGTCCCACAATTGTTGGGCCTGCCGGTATGGCGTCTCCGGCTCGGGTGTCTTCGACAATCGCGAAGAGCGCGCGCGGGTAAACATGGTCTATTCCCTCTGCTTGAGATTGGGGCCTTCGGAGGCGCCGCCGCCGTCGCCTGAACTGATGGTGTGCGCGGCGACCATCACGCCCTCGCGCACCGCCTGGGTTTGCCGGAAGCGTTTTGCCCAGGTCGGCTGACCTGACGCGTCTGACGAGCTCGCTGAGGCAGTTGCTGAGGCAGGAGAGATAGCGCCAGCTGTACCTGCGACTGCGCGAGCACCCGCTGTTCCGCGTGCCCGAAAGTGTCCGGCGACGCGACCTGCACTTTGGCGGATGCCGCCGACAGCCGACGCGCCAAGTCCGACCGCGGCGTTGAGCGGGGCGGCGAGGGGACCGTTGAGCCCGGTGCGCAGCGACCCAAGGGCGGTTGCCGCACGCAGACCGCCTGCGGAGCTTGCGGTCCCGTTTGCGGCGGCGCGGCCCGCAGTGACGGCGGCGCCTGCGGCAGCGCGGCCAGCCATGACGGCGCCTGCGCCGGCGGCTCCCACGCCTAGCGTGGTTCCGGCGGCGGCGCCAGCCGAGAGCTGCGGTGCGCCGGATACCAGGCCAGCAGCGATCCGGGGGCAGAAAATGGCGAGGCCCATGAGGGTGAGCGCGCCCAGTACGACAGCAAAGGCCTGTTCGATCGTCATGTCTGCTGGATCGAGCGATGTCCGCAGCGTTTCAAACATGGTCGAGCCGATGCCGATGACGATGGCGATCACCAGCACCTTGATGCCGGATGAGATGACGTGGCCGAGGACGCGTTCAGCCAGGAAGGTCGTCTGACGCCAGAAGGCGAACGGGACCAGGACGAAGCCGGCCAGGGTCGTCAGTTTGAATTCGACGATGAGGACAAAGAGCTGGATCGACAGCACAAAGAAGGCCGCAATGACGATGATCCCGCCGATCAGGAGCAGGATGACTTCGCCGAGATTCCCGAAGAACTCGAACGGACCAGGTGCGATCGTGCCGATGTGATCGAAGATCGGCTGCGAGGCCGAGAGGCCTTCGGCAGCGATCAGGCCGGGTCTCAAGAGATCAGCCGGCGTCAGGCCAGCGGCCGCCGCATCGAGGCCCAATGTCGCGAAGCTGTTGAACACGATGGTGGCCAGCATCGCGAAGTTGCCGAGGATGTAGGCGAACGCGCCGACATACAGCGTCTTCTTGACCAGGCTCTGGACGATGTCCGTGTTCTGACCCCACGCCCAGAACAGGGCGGCAATGGTGACGTCGATCGCGATCAGGATGGCTGCAAGCGATGTGACATCGCCCGAGATCAGGCCGAAGCCTGAATCGATGTAGGTCGTGAACGTATTCAGGAACCCGTCGATCGCCGAGAAATCATTCATGGTCGCCCCCTGTCCGTGTCCCTGTTCGCTAGTTCCAGGGCCGCTGGCCGGGATGCGCCGTCTGTGCGCCCGAGAAGAAATGATCGTGCTGGGCGCGCGCCTGCGCTTGCGCTTCCATCTGGCGCGCCCGTTCCAGCGCGTCCGCGCGAGACTCCGCCACAAGGAGCGCCTGAAGGCGCATTGCCTGCTGAGCCTGGAAGGCCAGAAGCTCATTGGTCGCCTGTTGCGCCGACAGCGCCCCGGTCGCGTTGGCGCTCACATTTGAAAGTGACTGCAGCGTGCTTTGGTCAGCGCGAAGCTGCTCCGTCACCTGCGCCTGCATGATGAGCGAGGTCTGCAGAGCCGAGCGCGCGGCATCGACCTGCCGCGCGGCGGCCTGCGCGCGGGTCGCGACGTTTGTTCCGCGGTAGTCACCCGTGTAAAGCGACTGCAGCGCATCGCGCGTCTCACCCACCCTGAGCGCAAGGCCACGCGCCTCGTTGAGGAGCCCGTCCATCTCACGAAGTTTCGCCATGATATCGGGCGCGAAGGTGTCACCGAGACGCGTGAGATTGCGGGCGTCGTTCTCGAGCTGCCGGATCTGGTTGGTGATCTGCGTCACCTGATTGTTGATCTGCTGCAGCGCCCGAGCCGCATTGAGGGCATTCTGGATCAGGTTGGATGGATCGATGACCGCCATTTGTGCTTGAGCGGGTGTCGCGGCGATCGGGGCAAGTGCGACAGCGCCGAGCAAGGCGCGGACAAGGGAAGAGAGGCGGCGTTTCATCGGACAATCTCCAGTGATTTTGGTGAGGTCATGGGTCGCGTCGCCGGCGTTTCCGGTTCGTCGAGCGCGTCGAGCGCGTCGAGCACCCAGCCCAGCTGACGGGCGCGCAGGAAGCGGCGCCAGAACGCCGTCGAGGACGAGTGCCGTTCGAGCGAAGCGATCAGCTCACGCGCGGAGGGGTCTGAAGCCGTGCAGAAGGCGAGGGCGACTGGGCCAAGCGCCAGTTCGAACAGGCGACGGCCTTTGGGGCTCGCGTAGTAGTAGTGGCGCTTCTTCTGCGCGGTCGCGATCAGCTCGATCTCGGTGTCATTGAGCCCGAACCGCTCATAAGCCTCACGCTGCTGTGGCTCGAACGCCCTTTCGTTCGGCAGGTAGATCCGCGTCGGGCAGGACTCGATGAGGGCAGGCGCGATCGCGCTGTCAACGATGTCGGCGAGTGACTGGGTCGCGAAGACAACCGCCACGTTCTTCTTGCGCAGCGTCTTGAGCCATTCGCGGATACGCGCGGCGAACAGGGGCGCGTCCAGGAACAGCCATGCTTCATCCAGAATGAGAAGCGTCGGGCGTCCATCGAACCGCTCTTCCAAGCGGTCGAACAGATGGAGCAGGGCGGGCGCAGCCGCTTTGGGCCGCGCCATGATGGCTTCCATCTCGAACAGAACGACATCGGACAGGTTCAGCCGGTCTTCCGCGCCGTCGAACACGCCGCCCATCGCCCCATCCTGTGTGTAGGGGAGGAGCGCCGCTTGAACGGCCGCGTTCTGGACGAGCAGGCGAAGGCCGGTGAGGTGGCGTTGTTCTTTCGGGGCAGACCGCAGGCTGCCCAGCGCGGACCAGACCGGCTCCTTGACATCCGGCGAGTCGGTGAGGCCTTCCTGCGCGAGGATGTTCATCACCCATGCCAGGGCATCCGCTCGCCCCTGCGGCGTGTCGATGCGGGCGAGCGGCTGAAATGCGGCGACCCCGTCACCGCCAAGATCAATGGCGGTTCCGCCCATTCCAAGCAGTGCTGCCCGCGCCGAGCCGCCCTTGTCGAACAGGAAAACTTGCGCGCCGGGAAATCGCTTCCACTGCAGGGCCAGAAAGGAGAGCAGCACGGACTTGCCCGCGCCGGTCGGGCCAACAACCATGGTGTGACCAACGTCACCGACATGAAGATCCAACCGGAATGGCGTGGAGCCATCGGTGCGGGCGACAGCCAGAGGCGGTGCATCAAGATGCCTGTTCCAAGCGTCGCCGGCCCAGGCCGTCGAGAGAGGGGCCACATGGGAGAGGTTTAGCGTCGACACCATCGGGTGGCGGACATTGGCCCAGGCGTGTCCAGCGATGCTCGACAGCCACGCTTCGACGGCGTTGAGACCTTCTGCAACAGTGACGAAGCCCCGTGACGCGATGATGCGTTCCGCCGTGCGGAGCTTTTCGTCGGCTTCCTCTGCCGTGGCGCCCAGCACGACCAGCGTTGAGGTCAGGAAGCCGAAGCCAACCAGTTCGGAGCCGAGCTCCTGAAGCGCTTCCTCGACTTCTTCTGTCTTGGCGATTGCGTCGGGATTGGAGAACGTCGAGGCCTCTTTGGTCATCATCTCCTTGACCAGCGCGCCCATCGACTTGTGCTTCGAGAACCAGAGCCGGCGCCATTTGACGAGTTCGCACTCTGCACCATCGCGGTCGAGGCAGAGATAGCGCGTCATCCAGCGATAGGTCATTGCCGCGGAGTTGAGATCGTCGAGGACGCCCGGGTGGGTGAAGGGCGGGAAGCCCTTGATGGTGAGGACCCGTAAGTGCCGGTCGCCGAGCAGCGGCTTCACGCCGCCGACCAGCGGAGCATCGCAGAGATATCCATCGAGGAAGGCAGGACCTGCCGGCGCGCGGACATTCGTCGCGCGGGGCGACACCTGGCGTTTGAGATAGGTCAGCGTCTCGTCATCGCTGAGCCGACGGAACTCCGCCACGACGCCCTCGAACATTCCGAAGGCGTGCCCAATGCTGCGCTGGAAACTTGTCAGCGCATCACGTGCGACGCGCTGGTCGAGGGCGTCCCTGACTTTGCTGCGGTTCTTTGGGCTGGCTTTGCCGCCGACGGCCGTTGGAATGTTGGGCTCAGGCACTTTCTTTTTCTGGTCGACTTCAAAGAAGAACGCCGACGCTTTGCGGCTGGAGTCCGTGTCAGGCGTCCATTGCAGTGTCAGGTGATGGACCGTTTCGAACTGTGCGCCGGCCTGTTCAAACTCCGCCGCGCGTTCAGAATCGATGAGACGCGACAGGTCGTCGTTGAAGGCGCCGTGCGGGTAATCAGTGATCTCCCGCCGGTCGGCCTCGATGTAAGCCGCCCAGCCACGGCCGAGACGACGAAACACATTGTTCGCGCGTGCTGTGAACGAGACAAGCTCTTCGGGTGTCGATGAGCGGACGTCCGGTCCGCGGAAGCGGGCCGTAGTCTGGAACGAGCCGTCCTTGTTGAGGACGACCCCAGGCGCGACGAGCATCGCCCAGGGGAGGTAATCCTCAAGACGATTGGGCGTGTGGCTATAGGGTTGAAAACTGATCATCTGCCTTGTCCGGTTGAAAGTTCAGCACTCAAGCCGCCCGCTGATGCGCATTGCCCGCTTCAGAACCTCGATCACGTCGGGATCGCGCCGCGCGAGGAAGACGCCGAGCACGTGGCCCGCGATGCCCAGGATAATCCCCGGCACGATGGCGCCAGCAAAAGCGACGATGGCCGCCAGCGTACCGTTGAGGATGGCGTAGGACCGCGGCGCGCCGCCCATGAGAATGGGTTGGGTCAACGCCTGCCGGACCGGCGCCAGATAGCCTGGAACATCGCGGGGATCGCGCATGGTCATTGCTCCTACTGGATGACCGCGCCGCCACCGCCGACGAGCGGCAGGAAGAAGCTGGCCGCCGCAAACGCGATGGCGAGGCCGAACAGGATCTGCAGCAGCTTCTTGAATCCCTGACCGACATCGCCAAACGCCAGCGTCATTCCAGTTGCGACGATGATGAGGATGGCGACGATCCGGGCGACCGGGCCGGTGATTGAATCCATGACCGCTGTCAGCGGACCTTCCCAGGGCATGCCGCCGCCGCCGGTCGCGGCATGTGCTGCGCCGCTCGTCAGTATGATCGCGGCGCACAGCCCCGCCGAGCGCACAGCTGTGCGCGCTATCTCCAGTCTCATAAGTCGCTCCTGTTGGTGTCATGATGCGCGTGTCCCCCTCGCGCGATGGGGTCCTGCGCCGGCGCAAGCTTGGGCGCGAAGATTTCGGATATGCGGCGGCCAGCCGGACCGCCGCGCTCGATGAAGACGACGAGGTCGATGGCTTCGGCGATCAGGGCGCGCGGCGGCGTCCTGCAGACTTCCATGGTGAGCTGTTCGAGACGCGCGAGCACAGCGCGGGCCGAGTTGGCGTGCAGTGTCGCGACGCCACCCGGATGGCCCGTGTTCCATGCCTTGAGCAGGTCGAGGGCCTCGGGCCCGCGGACTTCGCCAACGATTATGCGATCCGGGCGCAGCCTTAGCGTTGAGCGCACGAGATCGGACAGGCTCACTGATCCCGGTTGTGTTCGCAGCGCAACGACGTCTTCGGCGGCACACTGCAGCTCGCGGGTGTCTTCCAGGATGACGACGCGCTCGTTGAGGCGCGCGATCTCCTGGAGCAGGGCGTTGGCGAGCGTTGTCTTGCCCGAGCCCGTGCCGCCCGCGACGATGATGTTGGCGCGCTGGGCGATGGCGGCTTTCAGCGTGGCTGCCTGATTTGACGTGATGACGCCCGTAGCGGCATAGTCTTCGAGCGAGAAGATCCGCCCCGCTGGTTTGCGGATGGCGAAGCATGGACCACGGGAAACGGGGGGCAAGACACCCTCGAACCGTTCTCCCCGTGGCGGCAGCTCCGCCGAGATGATGGGCTTGTCGCGGGTGACTTCTGCGCCAGTCAGCGTTGCCACGAGCCGGATCACGCGTTCGATCTCGACACCATCCAGCCGGTGTGTCGTCGGGATGCGGCCTTTGCCGACCTGTTCAAGCCACAAACGCCCGTCAGGGTTCGCGATGACTTCGATCGTGTCCGAAGCATCGAGCATCGCCGCGATCGAAGGGCCCAGGGCGGTCGCCAGCATGGCGAGTCCGCGTGAGGGGTCGTGGCCGAGCGGGGAGAGCGCGGTCATTCTGCGGCGACTCCCGCAGGGTGTTGCGCTTGCGCCTGGTGCGCGCCCGACAGTGTTTCGCGCCAGAAGCTCCGGCCAGACGTCAGTCTTGTGGTGATCGCCGCAAGAATGCTTCTGAAGCGTTCGGCGCCGCGTGCATTGACGGCAACGAGCTGCGTCTCGGGAATCTCCGGCGCGACGCTCATGCTGAACCGCGCCGTATGTGCGGTCAGCTCAAAGTGGGATTCGACACCCTTTTCGATGACGCCAAGACGCCGCAAGACCTGCTCGAACTTGGACATGACCGCGGCATGCTCGACGTCGCGGCCCAGGTCGGAGAGGCGCCGGGTGATGGCGTCTTCGATGATATCGGACATGCTGCGGTCGTCCGCAGCGGCGAGCCGCTTGAGTGCGTCGGCCATGTCAGGCGTGACATAGACAGTGATTTTCGTGCGGGCCATCTGCTATGTGTTCCTCACTGGCCGGACTCGAAGGCGTCGGGATCGATCCCGAAGAGAACACGGGCAGGATCGGGCGATCCGGACCTATCCTCGTCGGATGCTGTCTCCGCGTTGTCATGGCGGGCGGGCGCAAGTGCTGCGGCGGGAAGCGCAGGGATTGCGAAGTCGAACGCCTTCTGGTGAGCATCCTTTCCGCGCCGGCTCGTAGATTTTGGAGTCGCGTGGACCGCCCGCGCTGCTGGCTTGGCAGCCGCGGAAGGCGCCGCTGCCGGGATCGGTGCGATGAGCCCATCCCAGGGCGTGGCGATCCCGGCGCCGGTCGGCGGCGGGAAGGCGACCTTGGGCCTGAGCCTCGCCATGAATGCCGGCTCGTTGAAGTAACGAATCTTGCGCGCGCGGATAGGCGGTGATCCGCCTGTGAGGACCAGCGCGTCGGATGCCGGCAGCTGCATCACTTCGCCGGGCGTGAGCAGGGGTCGCGGAACTTCCTGCCGCGAGACCATTGTATGGCCCAGCCATGGCGCCATACGCGATCCTGCATAGTTCATCTGGGCGCGTGTCTCGGTGGTGACGCCCAGCATGTCCGAGATGCGCCTCGCGGTTCGCTCGTCATTGCAGGCGAACGCGATTCGCACATGGGCATTGTCGAGAATGGACGAGTGCTCCCCATACGCCTGGACAATCTGATTGAGCGATTGCGCCACGAGGCAGGCCTTGATGCGGTAGCCTCGGATGTAGGCCAGCGCATGTTCGAAGAAGTCGAGCCTTCCAAGTTGTGGAAACTCGTCGAGCATCAGCAGGACACGACGGTTGGACGATTGGTGTGACGCTATCTCGGTCAGGCGTTTGAGGACCTGGTTCATGACCAGGCGCAGCAACGCCTTCAGCCGCGAAATCTCTTCCGGCGGTATCACCAGGTAGAGCGAGACCGGCTTGTCGCCGGTGATGATGTCGGCGATCGAGAAGTCGGAGGCTTCCGTCGCGCGCGCCAGAATTGGATCCCGGTACAGCGACAGGAAGCCCAGTGCGGTCGACACGACGCCGGAACGCTCGGCATCTGCCATGTCGAGCAACTGACGCGCGCCGGCTGCGACGACAGGGTGCGCAGCTCCGGCCTTGATCGGACGCTTCAGCATCTCTTCAAAGAGATCGAGAACCGGCCTGTTGGGATCAGCAAGCAGTTCTGCGACCCGCGCCAGCGTCTTCCTTTCCTCGGCATAGAGCGTCCAGAGGATCACCGCGACCAGCAGTTCGAAGGCACGCAGCTGCCAGTGGCTTCGCGCCTGGAGGGCGCCTTCCGGGTCGACGAGCATGTCGGCCAGGACTTGCGCGTCCCGCACTTCAGCCTCGCCACGACGGATCTGGGTTAGCGGATTATAGCGGTGCGAACCGGGCTCAGTCGGCGCAAAGCGGTAAACGGGTCCAAAGGACGCCCGCAGGCCAGACGTGACGTTCCAGTTTTCACCCTTGAGGTCGAGGGCAATGTATGAATGCCGCCAGACGAGACCCGTCGGTAGCGAAACGCCGACGCTCTTGCCGCTATTCGTCGGCGCCACGACGAGAACATGCTCGTCGCCATCATGGCGCAGCAGCTTCTGGTCCCAGGCGCCCAGAACGACGCCGTCACCGTGCAGAAGCCCGAGTCTCTTGATGTCGCGCGCATTGGCCCAGCGAGCGCTTCCATAAGTGTCGGACTGGCTGGCTTCGCGCGCACGCCACAGCGAGAAGCCGAAGGCGATGCAAACTGAAACAGCAACGCCGCCCAGGAAAATCAGGGCGCCCGTTTCGAATGTCTCGCGTGCGTAAACGTCATAGGCGTACCACCAGCCGAAAAACTTCCACGGCGCATACAGGCGGACGCCCCAGAGGGTGGCGTCAGGCGCGCCGAGTTGCGGCTGGTGGGCGAGCGCTTCTGCGACCCACTGCGTGGTAAGGCACATGCTCGCGAAAAGGGCCGTGAATACACACAGAATCTGGCCCCAGTAGATCCGACCCGCGCTCATCGGACGACCGTCCTAGAGATGTCGCCGAGGCAGACACCGCGCTTGCCCTGCGCTTGTCTTGCACTCTGGCTGTGTGCGCTCGCGCTGGTCTTGTGCTGATCAAAGTATTCGTTAGCGGCGCCTAGCCTTTGTTTAGGTGCAAGGCTGGTTTGTCCTTTGCATCCCGAAGTCCTTAATGGGGGTTGAGACCAGTCCATCGCGCACGTCCAGCCAATCGATAGGCCAGGCATAAGCGAGACTGTGCGCACTTCGCTTCCCAGAAAATCGACGATGGGGTCGTCAAAAAGGAGCGAACTGTGTTGGGGGCAAAACTGGATTGGGATCGGCTAAAGGTCTTTCAGACCATAGCCGAAACGGGAAGCATTAATGCTGCCGCCAAATCACTGGGCCGAAGCTACGGCAAGGTATCGACTGACCTGGAAGAGCTCGAACGTGCGCTTGGTCACAGGCTGTTCGAACGCTCGCCGAGGGGACTTGGATTGACGCTGGTTGGCGAAGAAGTCCTGAGAACAGCGCGCACCATGGCGGATGCCGTGCAGGCCATTGCTGATCGGGCCAGCGAACGGAATCCCGATCAGCTCGTGATCTGCGCGCGAGAGGGTATAGCATCCTACTGGCTGGCTCGTCGCCTTCCTGAACTGCTTCAGCTTCAGCCGGACGTGGGAATTTTCATCAAGGTGATGCCAACGACGCCGAACCTGTCCGACGGTGATGCCGACATCGCCATTCAGTTCGAGAAGCCTACCGCGGCCAACATCGTCGCACGTCAGCTCGGATGGCTGCACTACATTCTCTACGCCGCGCCGGGGTACATCGCGACCCACGGCGAGCCCAAGAGCATGTCCGATCTCCAGTCGCACAAGTGCCTGCGGCTTTCGAGCGAGGAATACCAGACAGAATGCTGGAAGAAAGCGGCTACTGCATGGGGCGCGATCTTGCCGCAGACGATGGCGACCGATGCGAGCACTGTGCTGGTGGAAGCATGCGCAGCCGGCGCCGGGATCGCCGCCATGCCGAGCTATGTGTCCGAGATTGAGGACAGACTGACGCCGCTCACCAACATCAAGCCGCTTGCGACCGTCCGGTTCTGGTTGGCGTACACCGAGCGCGTGCGAAACATGGACGTGAGCCAGCCTGTGCTGCACTGGATCAGGTCGTGCTTCGATCCCACGCGCAACCCGTGCTTCCGGGAAATCTATGTCCCGCCGGTGCGTCCCCGATTGGCTAGCGAGGCGGCTAATGACGTGGCGCCGCCGGACACAAGCTACGGGCGGCTGGCGCCGGGCATGTGATCCGCAATGGTCGATAACATTCGAACAGCCCTCTTGGAGCCACAACCGCGAAACGGAAGCCGTTCAAGTAAATCGCGAGGCCGTCAGACTGCTGTCCTTGGCGTGTCCGCGGTCGCTGTTGCGATGCTTGCGATTCCGGCGACGGCTCGCTCGGCGCAACTTGTCTGGAATACGTCGGCCAGCGCGCCAGCTGGAGTCTACAGTGTCGAGCGATCAGGTTGGGCAGTTGGCGACCGCGTTGTCGTCTTACCTTCGCCCGAATTGGCCGAAGACTTGGAGAATCGCGGCATCCTTCCAAGGGGCAAACTGCTGATCAAAACGCTTGCAGCCTCAGCGGGCGAAACAGTCTGCAGACATCAGGAAGTGGTGACGGTCAACGGTCGCGCTGTGGCCCATGCAAAGCTCAAAGGGTCGGACGGTGTGGCGCTGCCGTTCTGGCAGGGGTGTGTGACGCTCACCGATCGGCACGTTTTTCTGTTGGGCGAGGGGGCCGACTCGTATGACGGGCGGTATTTTGGCGCCACGTCGACTGGAGACATTGTCGGGCGCGCAGCCATCTTGATGTTGTTCTGATTTCAGAAGTTGCTGGAAGAGCCTCCGTTGTTGGCCCGGAGAAAGAACACCGGCGCAAAACCACCCCCCTCGGTTCTGAAGTTGGTCGTCTGGCCGTGATACAAGCGAGCAGCCGCGAGCAGCAGCCGCCCGTCATAGGTGTACAGGCGCACATCAACCTTTCGCGCCACTGTCTCGCCTCCCAGCTTGATCAACCGCTCTCCAGGCGGGGCCAGATCCTGGGCGATGTAGGCCGTTCCAAGAATGTCAGTCCAGGTTGATCGGGTGAGCTTGTCCCCACGATAGACGGCCTTGCCGCCGTGTCCGGCAACCGGCTTGAAGAACAGAGACTTGCGCCTTTGCCAGAGGTCGGCGGCATTATCAGGTATTACAAGGACAGCCGTCGGTATGCTCGCCAAAGCGGTGCGCGTCGCTTCGGAGACGCCCCAGTTCCGAAGAAGGTTGGCGTCCGTCAGCAAGGTGAGATTGCGCTTGTCGGAGAGTGTCGCGTGATTGTGTGGGGTGGGCGTCAGGACGATGGCGCCATCGTTATAGGCCCGGCGCAATGCATCATGTTGCGGCTGGGACAGATCAAAATCCACCAGCCGGTTGTAGACGACAGCGATCGCTTCACCGCGGCAGGTAAGGACGTGGCCATCATAAGCCAGCTCGGTTGGGTCGGCGATCATTGAGACCATGCCGTTGGCCTCGAACAGTCGCTGCGCCAGAAGAAACTCTGGATGGAGATACTGCGCTTCGGGCGCGTCATCGACGATGGCTATGGTCTTTGGTCGGCCAGCGCGCCCCTGCAGCCGCCACTCGGCCTCGAACATTGCGATCGCATCGCTGTCGAAATTCGATGCCCGTGCATCCGCAATTGCCGTTGCAACCTCCGCGCAGCAAGCGAGCTGCGCCTTCGCGCTGAAGGCGTTCAGGAACGCGCCGCCGGCATTGGTATTGATCTCGATGAGGCGAGGTGCGTCACCCGCCAGGTGAAAGTCATAGCCCATCATTGCGCCGCGCGGGCCGTGGTCTTGGCGAGCGATGGCTGGAGCCCACGCGGCTGCGGCTTCCTGGTAGCCGGGCAGCCGGGCGACATCTTCGATTGCAGCCACCGTCGCCATCATGCTGTCGAGATCGGCGCGCGGCAGGAAAATCGGCAGGTTCGAGAAGAGATGTGGGCGGCTCTCGATGTATTTCACGAAAAAGTCGTCGTCGCCGGACGCCTTTCGCATGGCGTCGGCCAGACCCTCCCGATCCAGAGAAATGCAGAAGCAGGTTCGATTGAGTTCGGCTGCCAACTCGCGCGATGCGCACGGTGATCTTTCGCAGTCGGGAAGGGAGGCATCGGTCATTCTTCGGCATCCGCGCGTCGAATCGAACCAGTGAGTTGGACAACAGACGCCAATGTATTGGAGATCGTGCCGTATCTACGGATGTTTGTATGCAGCAGCTCAAGGCGTCGTTCGGGTTCGTCACATTCAACCACGATTTCATAGTCGATCGTCTTGATCGAAGGCGGCGCATCAATTCTGACGGCGTGCAGCCGGACCGTCATGCCGTGAAGGTCAAAATTGAGCATGGGAGCGACGCGCTCGGCGCCCTTGATCATGCAGGCGGCAAGCGAAGCCAAAAGCAACTCTGCAGGATTCAGCGCGTCGGACCTGCCTTCAAGTCCGGTGTCGAGCACGACCTCGGCCTTCTTGGCGTTCGCAACGCTGCCGGAACTGTCCACACGCCGCGCGTTCACAGTGTATTCGAGCGATGTGCTCATCGTCTGATGACCGGGAAATTCGCGCTCACGTTTGCCTGTCCTTCGGAAGGAGTGCGACGCTGGCGGCCCAGGCGAGCAAGGCGCCTGCGATCTGGCCGGCGATGAAGCCGGGTACGTCTGCCGGACGAACGCCCGCGAACGTATCGCTCATCGCGCGCGCGATGCTGATGGCGGGATTGGCGAAGGATGTGCTGGCCGTCCACCAATAGCCAGCGGTGATCACAAGCGCGACCGCTGTGGGGACCGCCTCAGCCTTCCATCGTGACACAAACAGGATGGCGAAGAGCAAGGCAAAGGTCGCAACGCCTTCGCTCAACATTTGCGCGGGGCCGGCCCGGACATGCGTCGAGGCCTGCAGGATCGGCAATTCGAACATGGCGTGCGCCAGCCAGGCCCCGAGAATGCAGCCGGCGATCTGCGCTAGCCCATAGACGATGGCCGCCGTTGGCGTCAGTTGACGCCGCAGGGCCATGATCAGCGTGACAGCCGGGTTGAAGTGCGCGCCGGAGACGGGGCCGAGCGCGTGGATCAGAACGTAGAGGATTGCCGCCGTGGCCAGCGTATTGCCGAGCAGCGCGACCGCATCGTTGCCATCGGCAAGACGGCTCGCGAGGATGCCCGAGCCGATAACAACGCCTGTGAGAAGCATGGAGCCGAGGAGTTCGGCGGCGACTTGACGAGACAGCGCGGTCGTCATGCGGCGCCGTTGTCGGATTGGCTTGCCTTGACCTGGATATCCTTCAAGCGGTTCTGGATCGTCATGCGATCAATCGACGCCAGCGGCAGGTTGAGAAACAGGTCAATCCGCGCGCGGAGTTGGCGGGCAGCCGCTGCAAACGTCGCGGCAATCTCCGCGTCCGATCCTTCGGCGGCGGCTGGATCAGGAATGCCCCAGTGCGCGGTCACCGGCTTGCCTGGCCAGATCGGGCATACCTCGCCCGCAGCATTGTCGCAGACGGTGATGATGAAATCGAGCGGTGGTGCGCCCGGCTTGGCGAACTCGTCCCAGGACTTCGACCGAAGGTCGTCCGTCGGCAGCTTCAGGGTCTTCAGCAGCTGGATTGCATGAGGGTTCACCTCGCCCTTCGGAAACGATCCCGCCGAATAGGCCTTGAACCGCCCCCTGCCACCTTGATTGAGCAAGACCTCCGCGAGAATGGAGCGGGCTGAGTTGCCGGTGCAGAGGAACAGCACGTTATAGACGCGATCATTGGACATCAGCGGCACTTTCCAGGACCGCAGGTTGCGAGTGTTACGGCGAGTGGTGTGCAGATTTCAGATGAGCCGTTGCAGCAGTCTTCGATGAGGAAGCCGAGCAGGTCGCGCATTGCGCCGTAATCTGCGCGATAGATGATGGAGCGGCCATCGCGACGCGAAGAGACAAGGCCAGCGTTCGAAAGAAGCAGCAGGTTTGTTGAAAGCGATGACGGCGGCATCTTGAGGCGCGCGGCAATGTCACCTGCCGCCATGCCTTCCGGGCCCGCCTTGATCAAGAGCCGAAAGGCCGCGAGCCGCCCATCGTGGGCAAGCGCGGACAGAGCGGATATCGCTTGCTTTGCTTTCATGTTTCGGGAAATATAGAAATATGGATGCCGACGCAAGATGGAGTCGCGATTTTCGATGGTCGCGTTGGAAAGCCATGAAGGGGAAGACGCGATGATTGATTTCTACGCCGCACGGAGCCCGAACGGGCGCAAGATATCCATCATGCTGGAGGAGTGTGAAGCGGCCTATCGCGTCCACTTCGTCAATCTGGAGCAGGGCGAGCAGTTCAAGCCGGAATTCAGGCGGATCAACCCGAACTCGAAAATCCCTGCGATCATCGACAATGGGACCGACACGCCGGTGACCGTCTTCGAATCCGCGTCGATTCTGATCTACCTTGCCGAGAAGTTCGATCGACTGATGCCCAGGACGCCTGCAGGAAGGGCCGAGTGCATCAGCTGGACGGTCTGGCAGGTCGCCAATGTCGGCCCGATGTTCGGACAGTCCCACCACTTCCGCAGCACCGCCCCGGAAAAATGTCCATATGCAATCACGCGCTTCTCGAAGGAAGCTGCGCGGCTGGTGCGTGTCATGGAGAGGCAACTGAGAGAGAAGGCGTTTCTTGCCGGTGAGTACTCCATTGCCGACATCGCGGTGTATCCCTGGATACGAGTGGCGCTGGACTCAATGGCGCGCAACACTCCGGATCTTGTAGGTGAGACGCCCAACGTCCGGCGCTGGTTCGCAGAGGTCGGCGAGCGTCCTGCTGTCCAGCGCGGGCTGGCGCTTGGGCGATGATCATCACGCTTCACAATCGAGTGGGCCGTTTGGAACGCCGCCATTGCCGCGCCTTAGCTATTTGCTCCGCAGCAATCGCCGGCTTGGATCGGTGGGCAGGGAACATCACCGAAGGAACAGAAGACGCAGCAATCTCCGGCGTTGGGCCGCAGAGTCACTCCGCATCCGGCGCATGTGTAAAGCCATTGGCATGCGTTCGTGGGCATCGTCTCCAGCTTGCTTTGCCCACATGACGGACACGTGAGCGTGGATTGCAAAACAACAGCCGTCGCCATCAGTATCCAATCCACCGCATGATTTGACCTTCGTAGTGCGGAAGAACTTCGGCCGCGATAGCAAGCGCCGCCGCGCCCAACAGCATCACCAGCACGATTGGTCGCGGCTTTCTGCCGTTCCAGAACGACGCGATCAGCCCCGCAACGATCAGCACAAGCGTCACCGCCAACAGGTAGGGCTTGGCCTTCGCAAGGAACGACAGCTGGGAAACCAGCGCAGCACCTAGTCCGACTTGCGCAAGCAACAGCGGTAGCAAGCAGCACGATGCGCCAATCAAGCTGGCAAGCCCTGCGAGTGCGCCAGTTCCAGCAAACAGGCCGCCTAGCCCGCGCCGAGGGGGTTGTGAGTCCTCGTCCATGGACCTAGCCTTAACTCCTGTAGTGGCTACAGGAGCAAGCGGCTTGTCAGGTGCAGAAATCACGATTGGTGCGCTCAGCGAGCAAACAGGCGTGAACATCGAAACGGTGCGGTACTACGAACGCATCGGACTGATCCCACCTGCACACAGGTCCGCAGGTGGACGCCGCGTGTTCGACACCGACGACGTGCAGCGCCTGTCCTTCATTCGCAGGGCTAGGCAGCTAGGCTTCTCGACCGACGAAATACGGTCGCTGCTGGATGTCGCGAAGGGTGCTCGGGCTTGCAAAGATGCCCACGCACTGGCCGTCAAACATCGCGATGCCGTGAGGGCGAGCATTCGCGACTTGCGACGATTGGAGCGCACCCTTACCGAAGCAGCTGACCGTTGCAGCAAGGGAGCATCCCCGGGCTGCGCAATTGTGGAGGCGCTGAGCCACTGATGACCGACCGCATCACAGCTAACCTTCCTGCCCGTGATATGGACGAAACCGCCGCCTTCTATCAACGGCTCGGTTTCACGGTCGGATTCAAGGATGACGGATGGATGATCTTGAACAGGGGCGCAATGGAGTTGGAGTTCTTTCCTCATCAGGATGTTGATCCGAAGACCAGCTGCTTCTCAGCCTGTTTTCGCGTTGATGATCTGGACGGCCTCTACGCGGATTTTGAGAAAGCGGGCTTGCCGAAGGACTGTTGGTCAACTCCCCGGCTCCAAGGCCCGCAGAAGCTGGAGCCATTTGGGCTTCGCATGTTTGCGTTGATCGATCATAACGGCAGCCTGATCCGCTGCATCGAAAACCGTTAGACGGTCTGGCAATGGACCATGCGACGCCGAACCTCCCGACCCGTGACGTGCAAGCCACCGCGCAATTTTACGAGGCGTTGGGTTTCACGGTAAGGCTCAAGACAGAAAACTGGATAATCCTGGACCGAGGCGGCATCCAGCTAGAGTTATTCCACTTGGCGGACCACAATCCCAAGGAAAGCTGTTTCTCGGCTTGCTTGCGTGTCGATGACCTGGACGGGCTGTATGCCGAGTTTTCAAAAGCTGGGCTTCCCGATTACTGCGGAGCCATGCCAAGCATGGGCAAGATCGAAGTGGAGCCGTACGGCATTCGTCTATTCACGCTTATCGATCCCGAGGGCAGCTTACTGCGCTGCATCGACAACGAGTTCAAAAACTAATTCAGGCGGCTTCTAGGTTTGAGTTGATAGCGCCAATGTTGCGCTTACGAACAAGTCCAATGTACGCAATCCGCATGAGCGCATCAGTCATCGTCATCTACGCCGCCGCCGCACTTGCTGAGATTGCGGGGTGCTTTGCCTTCTGGGCTTGGCTTCGCAACGGACAATCCGCCTGGTGGGTCTTGCCGGGGATTGCCTCCCTTATCGCATTCGCATGGCTGCTGACGCTGGCGCCCACAGCTGCGGCCGGTCGCGCCTTCGCGGCCTATGGCGGGGTCTACATCGTCGCGTCGTTGGCGTGGATGTGGACGGTGGAGAAGACCCGCCCTGACAACTGGGACGCGGTGGGTGCTGCCCTCAGCATCGCAGGCGCGGCCGTAATCCTGTTCGCGCCCAGGTCAGCCTGAGGCTGTAGCGCCTAGGTCCTCCACGATGGTGCAGACGGGTGACCGGCCGGTGGCGCACGCCTCATTGCAGGTCTTCGCCAGCGACGACAGGGACCGTTCCAGCGCGTCGATTTCCGCACGCATCACACGCAGCCGGTCGATGTGGGCAACAGCCATGTCACGCACCGCCAGACAGTCAGGCGATGATGCATCGGTCGCGCCCAGCAGCGAGCGCACGTCGTTAATGCTGAAGCCCAGGTCACGACACCGGCGAACGAAGCGCAGGCGGTGAATGTCAGGCCAGCCGTACACGCGGCGGCCGTTCGGCGCGCGCCCAATGCCCTTCAGCAAGCCTTCATCTTCGTAATGGCGCACAGTCGCGACGGTGCAGCCCGACCGTTCCGCCGCTTGGCCAATGCTCATGCCCGCCATGATGCCCACAACTAACTTTCCGCTTGATCCTCATGTTACCTGAGGATGCACGCTCGCCCTGTCAACAACGCGAAGGGATGCCGCCGATGGTTAAACCAGGACGCTGGAAGGTCATTGCTGGCGTGGGCGTTGCGTGCGCGGCGTGCTGTGCCCCGCTGCTGCTGCCCCTGTTGGGGGTGGCAGGTGGCGCGGGAGTCGCGAGTGCTGCTGCAAGCGGACTGTTCGGAAGGTCGTGGGGGCAACTGGCTTGCGACGCCATCCTGGTGGCGCTGGCGGCGTCGGCGCTGTTCCTATGGCTGCGAGGGCAGGCGAAGCGCAGGCGTGCTGCGTCGTGCGCGTGCAAGCCTGCCAGCGCAGATGGCGCGAGCTGTGGTGTAGGTGGAAGCTGCGATCCGACGACCGGTCGATAAGATCTCGTGCTCTTTTCAGGCGACTAGCGGAGATTCAAAATCGGTCAGCTGACTGCAGCTTGAGCAAGCGCTTGGCTATTTGCCGCGTTGCTGCCTTCAGCCGCTCGGCGTGGCCTCTGCGTCATCACCTGCCGCGTCCGCCGTTCAAGGGACGCTGCGCTCTTCGCCCTTGAGCGGCGTCCTCACCGGCAGGCGCGGCCGCATGTCGGCCGCCAGAGCGGCCCCCGGCGTCGCAATCAGCGCCCGGGAGCTCGAAGGAGTTCCACATGACATCTGCAATTCAAATGATCCCGCTCAACAGACTCATCCCGTCGCCACGCAATGTCCGCAAGACGGACCGCAAGGTCGATATCGATATGCTCGCCGCTTCCATCGCTGCGCGCGGACTTCTGCAGAATCTTTGTGTCGTCGAGACCGCAGAAGGAAAATTCGAAGTCGATGCAGGCGGGCGCAGGCTTGCTGCAATGAAGCTACTCGCACGCGACAAGGTCATTGCGAAGGACCATCCGGTTGCCTGCAACGTCATTGCACTGGAAGAGGGGAGGGAAGTCTCCCTCGTGGAGAACGTCCATCGTGTTGGCATGGACGCAATCGATGAAGTCGAAGCCTACGCTTCGCTTGTGGCGGATGGAGCTGGCCCGGACGAAGTCGCTCGGCGTTTCGGCGTGACACGCCGACATGTCGAACAACGACTTGCGCTGTCGGGACTGTCGCCGCGGATCAAAACGGCGTGGAAGCGAGGCGATGTGAGTCTCGATGCCGCCCGCGCCTTCTGTCTCGTTGAAGATCATGCGCAGCAGGACGCGGTGTTCAAGAGCCTGGGAAAGCCTGTGACCCATGCGCCGTCCGTTCGGGCACGGCTCATGGAAGGTCGCGTCCGTGCTTCAGACCGGCTCGTGAAATTCGTTGGACTCGAGGCCTACGAACGTGCAGGCGGCGCGCTCACACGCGATCTCTTCGATGCCGATGCGGTCTACATCGTCGATCCGGCGCTGATTGCGCGGCTTGCCGAGGAAAAGCTTGAAGCCGGGCGGCAAGCCTGGCTTGATCAGGGTTGGGGCTGGGTCGACGCCCATCTTGGACAGGGACGCCCTGAAGGCTATGCGGCTTCACGACTTCAGCCCATCTGGCGCGACGCGACGCCCGACGAAGAAGCGGAACTTCAGCGTTTGCAATCCGAGATCGACACGCTCGACGAAGCGCTTGACCACGACAGTGTCGAGGACGATCCGCGATGGGAAGCCCGTGACACGCTCGCGGGCCAATTAGAAACCATCCGTCAAGCCGCACGCGTCTGGCCGCCGACGCTGATCGCCCATGCGGGCGTCGTGCTTTCGATCGATTACGACGGGCACGCATGCGCCACATGCGGGTTCATTCGGCAGGACGATGAGAAGGCGGTCCGCGCCATTCTCGCGAAGTCTGCGAAGGAAGCCGCCGGTGAAGAGATCCCGCCCGAAAGCGAGCCAACCGGGGACGAGGATATATGCAGCATTGATCTGCCGAAGGCTGTTATCCGAGACCTTTCGCAGGTGCGGACGCACGCAATTCGGGCACGACTTGCCGAGCAACCCGATATGGCTCTGGCTGTCGCCGTCGCAGCAATCATCCTGCGGTCCCAGTTCAGGTGCGAACTCCCAGGCGTTGGGATTTCTGCGCATGCGAGTCGCGTTGGTGATGGAGACCCTCTCGCCGCAGGTCGCAACACCTTTGCCGACGGGCTCCCACAGGAAGAAGCCGAGGTTCTCCCTTGGGCGCTTTCCCAGTCCGTGCCTGACCTCTTGAACATCCTCGCGATTCTGACGGCTTCTGCGATCGATCTGACGCACGAGAAGGGAGCTGTTGTCGACGAGGAGAGGCGCGCCTGCGCCGATCGCCTCGCGATGGCGCTCGACATCGACATGGGCGACCACTGGCGCGCGGATGCAGGCTATTGGACCCGCTTGTCTAAGGCGCAACTGATCGCAGCGATCGAAACGGCACCGGGTATTGAGAGCATGACCGACAACAATCGTGCGGACCTGTTAAAGGCCTATGCCAAGCTGAAGCGCGAGGCGCTTGCGACGAAAGTCGAAGAGGCGTTTGCTGGCGTCGCCTACCTGCCAGACTTTCTCGTCACGTCAATGGCAGCGGGCGATTATGAACTGACAGACGCCGGTTACGTCGCCGTGGCCGCTGAGTGATCTCGGGGCGGGGAGCAGCGTTGGTTGCTCCCCGCTGTTGGCGCCTGTGGCGTTATGCGTTTTCACGGCAGTGCCCCATCGGAATTGAGCTACAAATTCTCTCAGGCTCAAATTCCCGCGGCGTCGTTGCAGAAGCATGGGGACGGTCTCATCCGGCCGATTTGTAGGCAGTTCTCCCAGGTCCACACAACCTGCCGCTCAAAGCCTTTGCTGCGCGATCACAGCGACCTTGCAGATCGGCGTCGTTCGGCGATGCTTGCAGCTTCATGTGCAATTGATTGCAATTGTTCACCAGAGCTTGCCGGCCGATATCTGCACGGGGTCCATGTTGTTGGGCGCCGCAAGGATTGCTGACGTGAGCGCCGAAGGTGGGTTTTCCATGATTGGGAAAATCGGGCGGTGAAGCCCAGGCCGCCTGGGAAATGAAGGCCGCGCTGAGGGCGATAAGGATGGTACGCATTGTTTTGATCTCCTGGGGTCGAACATGTGAGATGCGAAGAACTTTGGTCATGCCGAAGTCCGGTCGCTGTAAGATGCTTCTAGGTGTGGGACTCTGGCCGTGAGCTCTGTCTCGCGCCGCGAAGGCAGAGGACCAAGATCGCGGCGCATGGCAGGACAAAGACGAACGGCGTGAGAGCGGCAAGCGAGAGCCAGTGCTGGCCGACGGCCAAAGCGGCGGCGCCTGATATCAGCACAAGCATCGCTACGATTGCGCCGGCGCGACCAATTTTGCTTCGAGTGTTCGCGCTTGGCTCCGCTGTGCGAGAAGGGGAGGAGAGAATGACGGCGGATGGCGAGGCTGGAGGATCTGAGTCCATGTTTGTGTCTCCGGTTCAGGGCGATGACTTTCGCCCGTGGTCCAACGTGCCAGCACGATCCAAACTTGGAGCAGCGATGCTGCCGTGGCTGAGGAGAGCGTGTCTGTATGTATGGCTTCGCGACCGGGGCCGCGAACGATACAGCTTGATGAGTTTCAATCGTCGCGCGGCGCGGTGGCGCGCATTGATCCCGTCGCGCCACCTCCTCAGAAGCGCGAGCGCCAGATGTTGCGCAATCATCTGGCCGTGATTTCCGATGGGATTTGCGGCATTTTACCCCTGCACACTAGGTGCGCTGGCAAGAGTCGAAGTTGCGCGATCCAGGGCGCTCTGGACGATTGCCAGTGTTCGGCGCTGCTAAATTTTATCTGAGGTGTATCTTGGCGCCGCTCAACTCCGTACCAGTAACTGACCCCCAAGGATTTTGATCGCTGTAACGGGTGCGATGGTCCCCAAATTCAGGTTCGACGCCGAACCCAGGGGCGGCTTTGGTCTGAGGGGGGGCACAAAATGAGCGTCACAAGGGTCTGTCGACCTCAGGATAGTGGACCGCGCTGTGGGGTTGATGTGATCGCCACAGCTTGGCTCGGAACGGCGATGGGGACGACACGTGAGCGCTTATGAGGAAGGCCTGCATGTTTTGATAACACAGGGACTTCAGGGAGACACTGCCGCCTATCGTCAATTCCTTGACCGCCTCGGCGGGATGTTTCGTACCTTTTTTCGCCGCAAGCTCCGATCGGAGGACGTGGCGCACGCCGAGGATCTCGTGCAGGAAACCCTTCTCGCCATTCACCTGCACCGGCACAGCTACGATCCATCACGCCGCATAACGGCCTGGGTCTACGCCATCGCGCGCTACAAGCTGATTGACCACTACAGGCGCGCGCCGGCGTCGCGCCAGTTTGTACCTGTCGATGACATCGACGATCTGTTTTCGGGCGATGTGGCGGATGCTAGCGATCCAGTACGCGATATCGCAGCCCTGCTCAAACATCTTCCTGCCAAGCAGAGCACGGCCATTCGATTGGTAAAGCTGGAGGAATTTACTTCGAAGGAGGCGGCCCAGCGGATGGGCGTGTCGGAGGCAGACGTGAAGATCAATCTTCACCGAGGATTGAAAAAGCTTATGGCTCTTTCCGCCAGCAAGGACGTGGCATGAAAACCGATCGCTTGATTGATGCGCTGGCGCACGACACGGGCGCAACCCCGCGATACATCGCCGAGAGGCGGTTGGCGATTGCCGGTATTGCGGGGTTGGCGGTATCTTTCGCCATGGTTGTGACCGTTTTCGGGGTTCGCGAGGACTTCGGGAGCTCCCTGACAATCGTGTTGCTCAAGGCGGCGTTTGGCGTTGTGGCGTTGGCTGCCGCCCTGCCGCTGCTCCTCGAACTTGCCCGACCAAATACGAGCGCCAGGCGTGCCGCAGCGCCAGCGGCTTTATTTGTAGCGGCAAGCGCCGCAATCGCGATGGGTGCTTTCCTTCTGACACCGCCGGAGGCGCGTATGAACGCTTGGGTAGGCGGTGGAATGCCCGAGTGTCTCTATCGGATTCCGCTGCTCGCCATTCCGATCGCGGTAGCGCTGTTTCTCGCTGTTCGTGGCCTTGGTCCGACGCGGCTGACGTTGGCGGGCGCAGCAATTGGCGGCGTGTCCGGAAGCATTGCCGCAATTGCTTATTCCAGCTGCTGCCAGATGGACACGGCGCTCTATGTCGCGAGCTGGTATTTGGCGGCAATTCTCCTTTGCTCTGCGGTCGGGGCCGTGGTGGTTGGGCGGGCGCTAAAATGGTAAACGTATCTTTCTGGGTGAGCCGCCAGATGGTGGCCGACGACATTGCGCCTCTTACATTTCTTCATTGTCGTTGACGCAATGTTGTCCTTCTTGCATCACATAAGGATTATGCGCCGGATTTGGCTCACACTGTTAGTCGCTTTCTCGCTCACCGTCGGTGGTGTTGCGAGCGCCTGGGCGGCGCAGGCCTGTCCCTATAAACAAGCGGCAGCAGCCGGGTCGCACGATTGCTGCCCTGACCAGAAGCCTGAACCGCAGCCGTCAGACCATCACGGCAAGTCGCTCGATTGTCAGCTCGGACAGTCCTGCCGCACGGCTCAGGCGGTCGAACCGCTCCAGCCGGTGCTGACGATTGCACGTGCGGAAGTCGTCGTCGCACTCTCTCCGCGCAATCAGCAGCCGGCGCCCACAGCCATTTCATCCGGGCTCTGGCGTCCGCCGCGTACGGCGTGACCTGCTGAGCGCGACGCGCAAGATAAGCGTCGCAAGCATCCACATTCATGAACGGACATCACATGCGTTACGCATGGCTATTGTCCTGCGCCGTCGGCATTGCGCCGGCCGCGTGGGCGGACCCCGTTACCTTTGCGCAGGCCCTTGAGCGCGCGGCGAGCACCTCTCCGACCGTCGAGGCGGAGCGAGAAGCCCTGAACAGCGCCCAGCGCTCCGTCAGGCCCGCCGGCCAGTTACCTGATCCGCAGCTGGCGCTGGGTATCGACAACCTGCCCATCAGCGGCGCCGACAGGTTCAGGCTCGACCGGGACGACATGACCATGGCGACCATCGGCGTCATGCAGGACGTTCCGAGCGCTGCCACGCGTCGCGCAAGGGAAGGGGTCGCGCAGGCCGATGTCCGCGCTTCGGAAGCCGGCATCGGGATTGCTCGGCTGGAGGCGCAACTCGCTGCCGCCAATGCCTGGACTGATCTCTTCTATGCTGAAGCAAAGCTCAGGACGCTTGCGATTCTTGAGCGCGAGGCAACCGACCTCGAAAGCGCCACCGTCGCAGGCGTCGGCGCCGGGTCTTCGACTTCCGATGCCGCGCTCGAGGTCAAGTTGACCACTGCCCGTCTTCAGGATCGCGTTGCTGCCGCACAGTCGGATGCCGCGATGGCGCGCGCCGAGCTTGAGCGTTGGATCGGGCCCGTCGGAAGGGACGGCATCAGCGCTTCGGCGCCAGCGTTCGAGATCGATCCTGCAGCGCTCCGCGCGCACGTGGAGCATCACGTCGAGCTGGCACGCTCGGCAGCGGACCTCGGCCGCGCCGAAGCGGCTCTTGACCTGGCGCGGGCGGCTCGCGATCCGGACTGGTCATGGTCGCTAATGTATGGCCGCCGCGATCCAAGTTTTGGGGACATGGTCTCATTCGGATTGAAGTTCAGCCTCCCGCTCTTCCAGTCTGACCGGCAGGCGCCCCTGATTGATGCCCGCAGGGCTGATGTGCGGCGCGCCGGGCTGCTGGGGAACGCTGTACTGCGCGAGCATCTCGCCATGTTGGAGTCGCGACTGGCCGAGCACGCCAGTCTGCAGCAGCGTCTCAAACGCTTGAACGACGTTGTCGCGCCTTTAGCGGCTAAGCGGGAAGAGCTCGCAATTGCCCAGCATGCAGCGGGCGCTTCACAGCTTGCGTCAGTGTTCGCTTTGCGGCTCGAAGCGCGCGAAGTCGACCTTGATCGGCTCGAACTGCAACGCCTGCTAAGCCGTGCTGGCGCCTATCTGATCCTCGAATACGGGGAGGGCGGACAATGACGCGCAAGCATGTTCTCACGATCGCGGCGTTGGTCCTGGCGGCAGGCGCTATCGGAGTCGCGGGATTCTGGCTGGGGCGGCAACAGACTGTCGCGGTGACGGACGATCGGGCCGTGCTCTACTGGTATGATCCCATGGTTCCGGACACGCATTTCGACACGCCAGGCAAGTCGCCTTTCATGGAT
>JAUYSA010000360.1 GCA_030696545.1 Hyphomonadaceae bacterium | reverse complement strand
TGATGCGAATGAAGTCTTTGCCATGGCTCGGCGCCATCGCCGGCGCTGCGCTGGGCGTCGCGATGGCAACGGCCGCTGAAGGGGCGCCATTCGTCATCGCGGGCGTCCTGGTCGCCGGTCTGCTTTGGTTGTTCAAGCCTGACGATTACCGCAAGGGGCTGGGGTTGCTCGGCCTAGGCTTGGCTGGGTCGTCTTTGCTGATGTTTTTCGCGATGGTCCCGCCGTCTCGCTGGGGCGCGCCAGTGTGCGATGAGATGTCGACACCCTTCTTCGGGTTCGGTCTTTCGGCTGGTTGCGTCGCGATGCTGCTGGGGCGTGCATTGCCGGCCACGTTACTGCAGAGCATCGGAAGCCGCTTTGCAGCGGCAGCGGTGCTAGGCGGCGTCGCCATTGTCGGCCTGTGGGTGTTGTTCCCGATCTGCGCGGGCGGCGGGTATTCCGCCATGAGCGCAGAGATGCAGACCTACTGGCTCGTCCAGATCTCCGAAGCGCGCGATCTAGGCCGCCTTGCTGCCGAAGATCCGTCTGCACTGTTGGGTCTCGCAGGCGCCGCGCTGGCGGGCCTTGTTGCTGCAGGCTTCTATCTGCACAAACGCTGGCGGACGGCCGAAGGCTGGATCCTACTGGGCTTTCTTGTCGCCGGCTGGGCGATCCTGATCTGGCAAGTTCGCGGCTCATTCTTTGCGTCCGCTTTTGCCATTCCGTTTGGGGCCTGGGCGGCTGTACGCGCGCGGCAAGTCTGGAAAACCAGTGGCGCGCCGATGGGCGTGTTGCTGTTTGCGGTCGCCATCATGGCTTCTGCCTCCGCCATGTGGAGCGCCGCTGGCGAGCAGTTGAAAACGCGGATTTTCTCGTCGGCGTCTCTTGTTGATTACGAGGATCGCCAGGCGTCGGCGGAGGCATGCACCGCGCCAGATGCCTATGCCAGTCTCGCCATGATTCCGACTGGTGTGATGTTCAATGAATTCCTGCTCGGACCCAGCGTCCTGCAGCGCACTTCACACGCCGCCATGTCCGCTCCCTATCACCGGAACGCCGATGGCCTGATGACAATGATAACCGCCATGCGGTCGTCTGCCGACGCAGCCAGGCCAATCGTGATGCAATCGTCCGCCGACTATGTTCTCGTATGCGCCGCGTTACCGGAAACACAGTTCTACGCCAGGAATCCGGCCGGAAGCGCGACTGCAGAGACGACGCTTGCAAGTCTGCTTGCCAACGGAACGCCTCCGGACTGGCTCAAGGCTGAACCGCTAAACGACACACCGCTCAAGCTATATCGCGTGATCCGCTAGTTGGCCTTTGCCGGGCTGGCGGGTTCCTCGCGTGTCACCGGCCCTTCGGGCGATGCAGCTTCTGTAGCCTTCTCGAGATTCTGCCCCGGACTGCGGCCGCGCAGCTGGATCTGCGGGATGAACAGGATGGTTATGAAGGCAATCGCTACGATCAACAGGCTGCCGGTGAAGATGTAACTCATCGCGTTGGAGATGGATGAGGCGATGAAACCTTCCATCTGCGGCGGTAGTTGAGCGCCGCTTTCTGTCGCCATCGCGGCCATATTCTGCATCTCGCCAAGATCGATCTTCACGCCGGGAAGTTGCGTGGCGATGGACTCGCTCATCTTGGCCATCAGCATCGCTCCGAAGATGGACACGCCGATCATGCCGCCGCATTGACGGAGAAACATGCTGGTGGATGTCGCAACGCCGATCTGGCGAACCGGAGCGGCGCTCTGCGAGACCATGTTGAACAGGCTTTGTGAGGGGCCGAGGCCGACACCGACCAGGAAAAGGCGCCAGATCACGTCCCATTGCTCGGCCTTCGCGCCCAGCTGGGACATGAGGAAGATGCCGATGAACTGGATGATGGCGCCTGCCATCATCATGCTCTTGTACTTTCCGGTGCGCGTGACGAAGCGGCCAGACAGTGTGGCCGACAGGATGAGACCGACCATCAGCGGCAGAAGCAACATGCCGCTGTTCGTCGCCTGAATGCCGAGACCGAGTTGAAGGTATAGCGGCAGGTAAACGATGGTGCCCATGAAAGCCATCGAGATCACAAACGAAGCGATCGTCGTGGTTGTGAAAGCTCTAATGGAGAACAGCGTCAGTGGCAGAAGGGGCTCTTTGACCGCTCGTTCGATGAAGATGAACATGATGCCCGTGACCAGCGCGAAGGCAAACAGACCGAGCACTGTTGGCGAGGTCCAGCCGTCATCATTGCCGAATGTCAGCGCAAGCATCAGGGCGCCGATGGAGAGCACGACAAATATGGCGCCGAACCAGTCAATCCTGCCGCCGCCGGTGTGGCCAAGGTTCGGCATCTTGAGCGTAATCATTGCGAGCGCGATCACACAGGTGGGCAGGTTGATGTAGAAGCACCAGCGCCAGCCTGCGACATACGTGCCTGCAATGTCGACACTGCCGTGATCCGTGAAATAGCCGCCGACGACGGGTCCGACCACGCTGGCAAGACCAAAGACCGCGCCGAAGAGGCCTGCGTACCTGCCGCGTTCGCGCGGCGGGAACAGGTCGGCGATGGTGGCGAAAGCGGTAGTGAACAGGGCGCCGCCGCCAATGCCCTGAATGCCGCGGAAGATGATGAGCTGCATCATGCCGTCGCCGACAACCGGCATGTCTCCGAACTCGCCCGCGAGGCCACAAAGGCCGGAGCCAACAACGAAGATCACGATGCCGATGATCAGGATCAGCTTGCGCCCGTAGAGATCGCCCAGCTTGCCCCAGATGGGCACCATGACGGTGGAGGTGAGAAGATAGCTGGTCGTCACCCACGCATAGAGATCGAGGCCATTCAGTTCGCGGATGATCGTCGGCATCGCTGTGGAAACGATCGTCTGGTCGAGCGCGCTGAGCAGGAAAACGATCATCAGCGCCCCGAAAGTCAGGCGCCTTTCCTCGGGCGTGGGTTCGCGCCGATGGGGGGCATCGTGGTGCGCCGTCGCGTCCATGGGGAAAAACTCCGGTCAGCAGCCGAAACTGCGCAGTTTCCAAGTTCGATACAACGCCCGCACTGGAGTCGCCAGTGGGCCGTAATGTCGCTTACAATCAATAGGGCGCTGTATCCGAACAGTGTTTGAAAGCGTCGCAACGCGCCGATACGGTGCGGATATGTTTCTGGGAATTTGCAGATGTTCGCGCTGATCGCCCGGGTGAAGAGCCTGTTGCTGTCGCCCGGAACAGAGTGGGACGTCATCGATCGCGAGGCGACGTCGCCGGGCCGGCTGGTGGCGCGTTATGTCGTTCCGCTTGCCGCGATTCCCACAGTCGCAATCGTCATCGGGCTTTCGGTGCTGGGCATTCAGGTGGGCGGCGAGTGGCATCGGGCGCCGCTTCTCGAAGTGGCGCTTTCGGCGTTTCTGTTTTTCGTGCTTTCGATCGTCGGCGTGTTTGTCTTCGCGAAAGTCATAGATTGGCTTGCGCCGCGATTTGGCGCCGCGCGAAATTATAATCAGGCATTCAAGCTTTCGGCCTACTCGATTACCGCCGCGATGGTCGCGGGTGTGCTGACGATAGCGCCGGCGCTGCAGATACTCGCGCTGCTTGGGGCGACTTACAGTCTTTACCTGCTGTTCGTGGGCGCGCCCAAGATCATGCACGTGCCTGAAAAGTCCGCCGTGAATTATTCGATCACGGCAACGATCGCGGCGATTGTGCTGGCGCTGCTGGTCGGGCTGGCGACGATGGTGGCGGCTGCACCCTCGGGAAATCTTTTCCCGCAGTTGCCGCGTATTCCAGATCTCTGGAGTAGCGCGCCCGAACCGTTCCCGGCGGCCGGAGTGAGCGTGGAGGCGACGCCCTTGCCGGTTTCGGCTGGAACGCTGGCGTCTGGCGGCGGGGGGGTGGTGACTGGCGGCGATCTGCGCGGAGCGACGCCGCAGCGGCTTGCTGGACTCAACCGCGTGGCTGTTGGTGTTGAGCGCAGCGGGCTGGCGGGGCAGCGGACCGTGAATGTGGAGGCCGAGTATCGCGATGGGCGCCGGCAGGTTCTGCTGCAGATCGTTTATTCCAGGACGATTGCAGAGAAGCTGGGGTTCGGCGGTCCGTCGACATCGGAATTCGATCGCGAAACAGCGGATGGCTACTCGCGCCGCCGCCGTGTCGGCGACGCCATCATTATTGAAGACTGGGATCAGGCGTCGCAGACGGGAAGTTATGGCCGCCTGGTGGAGGATCGCTTCTATGTAAAAGCCTCCGGCGGGGGCGGCATGAGCGCGGACGACCTTCGCGCTGCGGTGGAGCTCTTCGGCAAGGATACGCTGGCGCAGTTCGAGGCTGAGAGCTAAGCCGGTAAAATGACAACAGCGATCGTCAGACCTGCCAACCGCAACGACCTCGATCAGCTTGAGGGCATGATCTCGCGCGTTGATCCGGGGATGCTGACGATGCCTTCATCGCGCGAGGCGATGGCGGCGCGGATCGAGCGATCGCTGGCGGCGTTTGCGCGCGGGTCGCTGCCGCCGGAAAACGAATGCTACTTTCTCGTGATGGAGGAAGATGGCGAGTTGCTTGGGACGGCCAGCATATTCACTAATCTGGGTGTGGAGCGGCCGTTCTACTCCTATCGTATCTCGCGGGACTCCAAGGTTTCACCGGAGCAGGGCGTCAGGGCCGAACTCGATCTGCTTTTTCTGGTCAATGACTATCACGGGGATTCCGAGCTCGGGACGTTGTTCATCGAGCGCAAGGCGCGTGGTGGCGGGCGCGGCCGTCTGCTGTCGTTTGCGCGGTTGATGCTGATTGCGGTCGATCCGGTGCGGTTTGGCCCGAAGGCGATGGCGGAGATACGGGGGTTTACGGACCCGGACGGCAAAAGTCCGTTCTGGGATGCCGTCGGCGCCAAGTTTTTTCATATGGATTACCGCAAGGCTGACGTGCTGAGCGCGCGCGACCATCGCTTCATCGCTGATCTGATGCCGCGCTATCCGATCTATGTGGCGCTGTTGCCGGATGCAGCGCGCAACGTGATCTCGAAGCCGCATCCTGATGCTGAGCCGGCGCTGGCCATGCTGAAATCCCAGGGGTTCCGCTACAATGATGTCGTCGACATTTTTGATGCCGGGCCTACGGTCGAGGCCTTCATCGATCATATCGATACCGTGCGTGAAGCTGTGCGGATGTCGGCGGCGGATTTCGCGACGGGCGATCTTCGCGCAGCCCAGGGATTGATTGCGCTAGCCAGCACAGAGCGTTTTGCCGTGAGCCAGTTTTCGCGCGGAGACGACATGGCCGCCGTTCTGGAGCGGATAGGAGCAGGCTCCAGCGACGAGGTTCTTGTCTATCGGCTGCCGGAGAAACGCGGATGAGCCTGCCGGCTTTCACGGGTGAGTGCTTCATCGGCGGGCGCTGGGTAGGCGGTAGCGGTCCAGGCTTTTCATCCATTGCGCCCGCAGACGGCCTTGAAATCTGGAGCGGTGCGTCAGCAAGCGC
>JAUYSA010000358.1 GCA_030696545.1 Hyphomonadaceae bacterium | reverse complement strand
GCCCATGTCGAGAAAGACGCAGCCGCCTTCGTAGAACAGTTCAGGATCTGCGAGGATGACCGTGCCGGACATGGGGGCGCGGATTTCCGTGCCCGTGCCGACGGCGATGTCGGTTCCGTTGTGGACGTTGGTGGTGGGCTCGCAGTCTTTCGTCTTGGGCAGGTAGGTGCGGGTTGCGCCGAATGACGACGAATACGAGACGCCTTCGAGGCGCACGGGGCCTCGCAGGCCAAAAGCGGCTTGCGGGCTGTTGAATGATTTGAGCGCCTTGTCCTTCTTCACCCACGCGACTTCGGCCTTGCGCTTGTCGGCGGGAGATTGCGGCGAGATTTTTCCGCATTCCATCGCGAAGCTGGTGACGGTGTCCTTGCGGACGCTGACGGGCACGGAGACCGAGACGGGAAACGAGCCCGCAGCGGTTTCGAGATCGAGCGAGATGACAGCAGGTGATGCCTGTGTGCGTGACAGGCCGATGATCGCCCATCCTTCAGTGTCGGCGCGAGCGATTGGCTTGCCGTCCAGCTTCACGACTGCGGCGGGCGGCACGCGACACAGGATGGCCCCGCCCTGCATTGCATCGGTAGAACACAGCGGAACCGGACGCGTCTCGGCGGCCTGCACCGGCGCTGCAGGCTCTGGCGCGGGCGGCATAATTGGCTCGGGGGGCGGAAGAGCCTCGGTGATGATGGGCGCGGCGGCGACTGGAGGTTCGGCGGATATGACAGGCTGCGCCGCCGGACCCGCACATGATGCGAGAAGGCCGCAGGCTGCGACAAGCGCGAAGACTATTCCCGACCTGTGATCTGCTTCCATCGTGTCAACGCCGTCTCCGCGTCGAAGTACGCTTCCTGAGTATCTACATTCCAATAACGCAGGTCTTCCAGCGCGATCTTGCGGCGGGTGACGGCGCAAGTGACGAAGCGGCCCGGCTTGATCACCTCGAAATCAGCGTCGAGGTATCGAAGCTTGGCTTCGCCTGGCAGGGAACCGGGGGTGAAAGTGTCCATGGGCGGTATATGCCCTCGTTGCGCGGTAAAGTTAAGGCGCCTACTCGTCTCAGGCGAAGCTGATCAGGCGAAGCCTGGAATCTCGACTTCGATCAGGTTGCGGCCTGCTGACTTGGCCCGATAGAGCGCATCGTCCGCGCGCTTCAGCAGGGCTTCGATTGAATCGTCGGGCGGGATGATGGTGGAGACGCCGCCGGACATCGTGACTTTGAGCTCATCGCCGCGACCGATCCCGAACGGTGTTTCGGCCACGATCTGGCGCAGGCGTTCGCCAGCGGCCTGGGCAAGCGCTTGCGATGTTTCGGGCATTATGACCACGAACTCTTCCCCGCCATAACGGCAGGCAAGGTCCATCGGGCGGATGTTCTCACGCAGGCGGCGGCCGAATTCGCGGAGTACATCGTCGCCGGCGCTGTGGCCGTGGATGTCGTTGACCTTTTTGAAGTGGTCGATGTCGCAGAGGAGGATCGACACGGGCTGGCCGCCCATGTTGGCGCGCTTCACGTAGCTTTCGAGCTGCACGCGCATGTAACGGCGATTGTGCAGGCCGGTGAGCTGGTCGGTGACTGCGAGCTCCATCGACTGATCGAGGCGGGCCCGCAGGGCGTCAAGATAGCGCTTCTTGCGAACCTGAGTTTTGACACGGGCGAGCAGCTCTTCCGAGTCGATTGGCTTGATGACGATGTCGGACGCGCCGAGATCGAGGGCGCGGACTGCTTTCTTCTCGTCGTCCGGTTCAGCGACGACGAGGATCGGCAGGTCGCGGGTGGATTCCAGCGAACGGAAATACGCGCACAAGCGAAGGCCGTCGAGCTTCTCGTTGGAGAGCGAGATGATCATCAGATCGACCATCGAACCGGAGATGCCGAGCTGGGTGGCTTCGGCGTGCGAGATCGGGCGGTGCAGGCCTTCCAGATAGCGGCAGATGCGGCGGGCCTGGCGTTCATTCTCGTCGATGACGAGGATGCGGGCGGGTTCGGACGCCCTGCTCTGCGCAGCGATATCAACGGCACCCATGCGCTTGCCGGAGGCTTCGCGTTTGCGCAGCTCATCGGCGACCATCTTGTATTTGGTCAGCGCACGAACGCGGGACAGAAGCTGTAGATCGTTGACGGGCTTGGTCAGGAAGTCGTCGGCGCCGGCGCCGAGGCCGCGCAGACGGTCTTCGCGCTCGTTGAGCGCTGTCACCAGCACGATCGGAATGTGTTCGGTGCGCGGATCGTTCTTCAGGCGGCGGCAGGCTTCGACGCCGTTCAGCTTCGGCATCATGATGTCCATCAGGATGACGTCCGGTTCTTCGGCAAGCGCGCGTTCAATTGCGTCTTCGCCGTCCACGGCGGTGATGACGTGGAAATACTCGTTCTTCAGCTTGTCGGTGAGCAGTTTCCGGTTCTGCTCGATGTCATCGACGACCAGGACGCGTGCGCTCATCTCGACACTCTCCGTGACGAGAGAGGCGCAGGACGCGAGGGCTGGCCTGCGCCGCGCGGCCCAGTCAGCTTCTTCACCTCGTTGATGAAGGCGTTCATCTGGATCGGCTTGGACATGTAGGCTTCGCAGCCAGCTTCACGCACGAGGCGCTCGTCCTGGCGCATGG
>JAUYSA010000342.1 GCA_030696545.1 Hyphomonadaceae bacterium | reverse complement strand
CCTCGAAGCAGCTGTTGAGATGGCGCACGAGGCCGTTCTTCGGCGCGACCCAGCGCGCGATCAGTGCTCCGCTGGTTCGGTCATACTTTGCGATGACGGTGTTATCGACGGGATAGAAATGGCGCGCGTCGACGGCGACGCCCTGGTCCGCCTCGGGCGCCGGGAACTCGCGGATCGTCGTGGCGGCCAGCTTTAGAGGCGTTGGCGCGACATAGTCGGGTACGACCAGCGGCCCCGGCACATCGACGACAGGCGCCGAGATGCAAGCTGCGAGGGCGAGGGCCAGCACTCCCGATGTCATCACGCGCATATTTCTATCCTTGAACTGAGCGAGCCGGCCGGTGGGGTCACACCGGCCGGCTGCGCCCGGCATATTGCTCGTCAGGTGAGCAGGTCAGAAGCCCCAGCTGGCGCCTAGGTAGATCGTGCGGCCGACATATTCGAACTCGGTATTCTGGCTCTCGATGCTGCCCTGGAATTCAGAGGTCGGCTCGTCGTTGAGGTTCACGCCTTCGAGGAAGACCTTGAAGTCATCCGTGATCGCGTAGCTCGCCTTGGCGTCCCAGCGTCCGAACTCGCCCTGGTTGAGACGCAGGGCAGGGTTCGCGTTGTCGGCATCGAGGTAGTCTGCGTTGAAGGCGTAGCTGACCGAAAGATCGATCGGTCCCTTCTGATAGAACAGGCTGAAGGCGTAGGTGGTTTCCGCCTGGCCCTGGATCGGAGCTGTACCGCCGCCCGGGAGATCAACCTCGCCTTCGATGAAGGTCGCAGACACTGACCCGCCGAGACCATCGAAGGGTTCGGGCAGGTAGTCGAACTGCGTCTGCGCCGAAAGCTCGAGGCCCTGCAGGAAGGCTGATCCGGCGTTGATCGTGGTCGACACGTCGAGACGCGTGAGGGCCGATGTGTCGATGCCGTTGAGGCCGCGCGCCGACAGTTCGGCCTGCATCGCGCTCTGGGTGGAGAAGGAGTTGGTCTGACCGGCCAGCTGGTCCGAGATGTCCTTGTAGAAGATCGAGGCGGACAGCGCCGTCAGCTGGTCAGGATACCATTCGATGCCGAGGTCGTAGTTCCACGACTTGCGGGCGACGAGGTCCGGGTTGCCGATGGATACCGACCCGACCGCGCCGTTCTCGGTGAAGGTCGAGCGCGGGGCGATCTGGCTGTAGTCGGGGCGGCCCATGGCGCGGGTGACGGCGCCGCGGATGACCCACTCGTCGGTCGGGCGGAAGTTCACCAGCAGGCCGGGGAGGACTTCGGTATAGTCGCCGCCGGAGCTGACGCGCGTCTGCGATGTCGTGCCGCGCAGCAGGTAGCCTGAGCTGTCCACGTCCGTGTTCTCGACGCGGACGCCGCCGATCACTTCCCAGGGACCCAAAAAGCCAGCCGCCATGATGTAGCCGGCGAGGATCGATTCCTTGAGATCGTAGTCGGATGCGAAGTTGGAGGTGAAGTTCGCCGCCGTGTTCGGCGTGAAGCGCGCCGCGTTGGCCGGATCAGCGAAATAGGCGTCCATGCCCTGCACGTTCATCCAGATGTTCGGCACGTCACCGTTTTGCGTCTGGTTAGTGAAGCCGCCGCGGTTGAAAGTCGGCGATGTGGCGAGGTTGATCGGCGTGCCGTTTGGCAGGAACTCATTCTGGTTGGCGTCGAGCCCACGGTCGGTCGTCGAGGCTTTCAGGCCGGTCTTGATGTAGAAGTCCGGGTTGACGTCCCAGCGCGCGTTGACCTGCGCGATGGTTGCGTCTTCCTGCATGTCCTGCGTGAAGAAGCGCGCGCGACGCAGCGGGAAGAGCGCGGGGTTGGTGCGATCGGGCGAGCCGGCGTTCGGCGTGATGGTGACGATGCCATCGCCGCCCACTTCAAACGTGCTTGGGCCCACCGCCGTCGTGCTAGAGCGCCATTCCCAGCTGCTGAACGGCTCGGAGATCTCGTTGGCGTTGGCCTGGATCAGGTAGTCCAGCATGACGCCCTCGATCGTGTTTTCGCCGCCTGCGGCGATCGAGGAGACGATCTTGTCGGCGTATTCGAGACGGATGTTGGCTAGGACGCGGTCGGTATTCTGTGTACCGCTCGTCGGCGTGGTCAGGGTGACGCGGTTGCCCGAGAGATTCTGCTCATAGCGGTTGCGCCACTGATACTCGTTCCATTCGCCGTAGAAGCCACGGATGAAATACTCGGAGTTGGCGTCCGGCTGCCATTGCAGTGCGCCGCTCAGATTGGTCCGTTCGCGGCCGATGATGTAGTAGTTGTTCTTCACGTTGACCGGCAGGGAGACGCCAGCGGGCTGCCCCGGAACCTGGGTCCAGTCATCCTGGTAGACGCCGGTGGAGACGTATTCGCGTGAAGAGAACGTGCCGCCGACCAGCCAGCCGAGCGTGTCGCCGATCTTGCCCGACAGCGTGCCGTCGACGGCGTAGGGGTCGTGACCGCCGAAGGCTTCATCACGCGGGCGCTCTTCTTCATAGCCGTAGCGCGCAGTGAGATAGCCATAGAGATCGTCGCTGCGATCGAACGGCATCTTGGTCTCGACGTTGACTGTGCCGCCGATGCCCTGGGCGTCCATGTCCGGGGTCGGGGTCTTGATAACTTGAACGCCGCCCAGAATGCCGCCTGAGATGATATCAAGCGGGGCCTGGCGTCCGCCGAGTTCGACTTCCGGCGAGCCCATCTGGACGCCGTTGATCGTGACGTTGTTGAGGTTGGAGGCGACGCCGCGAATCTGCACATAGCGGCCCTCGCCCTTCTCGACGAGCATCGAGACGCCGGGCAGGCGGTTGAGGCTCTCGCCTACGTTCTTGTCGGGGAGCTGGCCGAGTTCGTCGACGCCCAGCGCCTCGATAGTGCGGCTGTCGTCGCGCTTCTCGTCGATGGCTTCCTTGCGGTTGAGCGCGGTGCCTGTGACAACGACGACATCCGCGGAGTCCTGCGGCTTTGCTGATTGTGTCTGGCCCTGCGCGAAGGCGGGTGCCGCAAATGCGAGAACACTGCTCGCGCCAACAAGAAGCTTCTTCAAAGTCATACCGCGTCCTCCGAGCTCAACCCGACGCGGTCCGTATCCAGCTTGCACGACAGCTTCCCAACAATGCGGCGTCAATGAAGCGACGGTTTCACGACGCTCACGTGACACTGCATTTAACGCGTCAAATCATGCGTGGCTTTGGCGCCACCTTTTGCGCAGCTTGATCGGCCGCAGGCGGGCCTCGACCATTCAAGACGGCAAGCGCTTACGCTACAGAATCGAATTCCGCGGTTCGCGCGGCCCTGAGTGGCGGCTATCGGAGAGAAGTCGCCGGTCGATTGAAAGATGTTGGGGCGCGCGATCTGGCTCATTGCAGACATTCGCACCGAAGGCAAAAATGTTGGGCGCTCCTGCCTGCACAAAGTGATCAGCTCCGTGCGGTTTTCATCCGCGGGCTCGGGTCGATCAGGTCAAGCGCCAAGCGCCGCCAAATCGATGGGCAGGCTGCGGATGCGCTTGCCCGTGGCGGCGAAGATGGCGTTGCAGAGGGCCGGGATCGCCGGTGGAAGAGCAGGTTCTCCAAGTCCGGTCGGATTGTTGTCCGACAGCAGGAAATCCACCTGCACCTTGGGCGACTGGCTCATGCGGATGAAGGGATGGTCCGCGAACGTCCTTTCCTTCACGCGTCCGTTCTCCAGCGTGATCTTCTGTCCGAGCGCCGAACCGATGCCGTCCAGCGCCGAGCCCTCGCACATCGCGGTCGCGTGCAGCGGGTTTACGATCTGGCGCCCGACATCGCCGACGATCCAGACTTTTTCTACCGTCAGGCCGCGCGCGCTCATATTAACCTGTGCGACTTCCGCGAAATAGCCCTGGTGCGAGAAGTAGAACGCAACGCCCATCGCCGAGCCCGCCGGCAGTCTCTTGCCCCAGCCGGATGTCTCGCCGACCTTCGCTAGCACGGCGTACATGCGGTTTGCGTCGAAATTGCCCGGCGCTCCCGTGCGCGCCGCCTTCAGCAGGTCTAGCCGGAACTGCAGCTGGTCCTTGCCCGCCGCATCCGCCAGCTCGTCGATGAACCCCTGAAAAGCGAAGCTGAGCGCATTGCTGCGCGGCGCACGTAGGGGGCCTGTTGGCGCTATGAGCGGGATCAGCGACGCCCCGAGGGCGAAGTTGGGCACGTGGCTTGCCGGAAATTCTCCCGGCGCGATGTCGGAGCTGGGAGCGAAGCGGCCTGCCTCGCCGAAGGTCACGAAGTGGTCCTTGAAGGCGATCAGCTTGCCGTCGCTATCGATGCCCGCCTTGAAGTGATGCCAGCCGGCGGGGCGATAGAAGTCGTGCTGGAAATCGTCCGCACGCGACCACAGCAGCTTCACCGGCTTCCCCACAACCTTGGCGATCGCGATGGCTTCGGCGACGAAGTCCGACTGCCTGCGCCGGCCAAACGCGCCGCCCGCGCGCACGATATGCAGCTTGATATTGGCCTCGATCGTGTTCAGCGCGCGCGCCGCATAGGCGCGGGCCTCACCGGGCATACGGCTTGGCGTCCAGATCTCCGCTTTGTCATCGGTAATGTTCACGACGCAAACCTGCGGCTCCAGCGTGCCGTGTGCGATGAAAGGATAATGGTACGTCGCCTCGACCACTTTCGCTGCCTTGCTCAGCGCCGCGTCCACGTCGCCATCCGTGCGGATTGATTGCTGCGGCACCTTGCCCGAAAATGCAGCCGCTCCGGCGGCATAGCCTGCGCTGGAATGCGCAGCGCCGGCGCCTTCGTCCCATTTGACTACCAGCTTCTCGCGCACCTTTTCGGCCCGCCACCAGGAGTCGGCGACAATGGCGACGCCGTCGAGCAACTCCTCGGGATTGCCATTGCCCTTCACGATGAAGGCGTCGACCACGCCGGGCTGCGCCTTCACGACGTCGGCGTTGAACGACAATGCCTTGCCGCCGAACACCGGGCATTTCTGATAGACCGCATGCAGCATGCCAGGCACGGACACGTCGATGCCGTAGAGTGGCTTGCCGGTGACGATGCTGGGTGCATCGACGTTCTTGGTCGGCTTGCCGATGATCTTGAAGTCCTTCGGATCTTTCAGCGCAACCTTCGCCGGATCGGGCGCCGCGATCCCCGCTGCGCGCGCCGCCAGCTCGCCATAACCGATGGAACGTTTGCTGCTGTCGTTATGCACGCGGCCCGACGCCGTGCGCAGGCTCGTCTCCGGCACGCTCCACTGCGCCGCCGCCGCCCGCACCAGCATCAGTCGGGCCACCGCGCCGACACGGCGCATC
>JAUYSA010000253.1 GCA_030696545.1 Hyphomonadaceae bacterium | reverse complement strand
CGAAAAATCGGCCTCCCGAAACGTTCTGGAGGGTTCCATGCGGGTTGTTACGATCAGCGGGTTCAAGGGCGGGACCGGGAAAACCACGGTTGCGGCGCTTATGGGTGTGGCTGCCGTTAAGGATGGCCTGCGGGTCGCCAGCCTCGATCTCGACCGCAATACGCGAAACCTGTCCAGTTTTCTGACACTCCGGCGCGCCTCGCGGCTGCAGAGCCCGGATCACGTGATGCTCATGGACATGGACGAGGACGCCCGGACCAACGCCAAACCGAAGCATTCAGGCCGCCTCGAACCGCTGGTGAGGATGGCCAAGATGGACGGCTATGACCTGCTGATCATCGACACTTCGTCGGGCAACCTGTCTGATGTTTACGAAGCCCATCTGCTGGCTGACGTCATCCTGACGCCGATGAACGAGAGCCCGGCCGACATGCATGGGCTCTTTGCCCCCCTAGGGGCAGCAGCCGCGCCGCGCATCAATTACCGCGAGATGATCGACACCGTGCGGTTCGACCGCAAACGCGCTGGCCTGCCTGAGCAGGGCTGGCATGTGGTGATGAACCGGGTCTCGTCGCTGCCGTCGAAGATTGGCGGGGTCATCAATGACCGCGTCGCCGCGATGGCGACGGAAGCCGGGTTTGAGGCTGTGTGGCGGCTGCGTGACCGTGTGGTTCACCGTGCGCTGGCGCTGGAAGGCCGGACCGTGTTCGACACGCCCTCCGATGGCAGGCTGACGATGAGCGAGCTTTCGGGACGTTCAGAAGTGCGCGCACTACTCGCGCTGGTTCAAGGCGCGCAAGCGCAGCACATGCCCAGAGCTGCCTGATCCTCTTTCCTTGAAGACCCCTCGATTTGTCCCCTGTCTGCAAGGCGGGGGATTTTTCGTGGTGATGGCCAGTTGCCGCAGGACAACAAACGACTCGGAACTGTCGTAGTGCTGGACTAGGTTTGCCCACAGTTTCGACTCGTGTGGGAGATGGTGATGGTCCGCTTTGTGATGGCTGCGTCGGTGATTGCGCTTGGCGCTGCGGCCTGCGCCACATCCATGCAGCCTTCCCCCATGGCGGTGACGCCGGTGCAGGCGCAGGACAGTTACTATGTGAAGGCCCACAACGCGGTGGCCGCACGTGCAGCCGAGCGCGGAGCGGCTCGCGCGAAGAATGTGATCCTGTTTGTTGGCGACGGAATGGGCATTTCGACCATTACGGCCGCGCGCATTTATGCGGGCCAGATGAAGGGGCTGGATGGCGAGAGCTATCAGCTGGCGATGGAGAAGCTGCCGTACTCGGCTTTCTCGAAGACCTACACCCATGACAGCCAGGTGGCGGATTCGGCGCCGACGGCGGTGGCGATGACGACGGGGGTGAAGTCGTACAATGGCTCGCTGGGCGTGACGCAGGCGGTCAACCTCAAGGACTGCGCGACAGCCAAGGGCAATGGCACGACATCTCTGTGGGAGATCGCCGAGCACGCCGGCATGGCGACGGGCATTATCTCGACCGCGCGCATCACGCATGCAACGCCGGCCGCGACCTATGCAGAAACAACGGAACGCGACTGGGAGAGCGACAAGGATGTGTCCGCCGCAGGCAAGGCCGCAGGATGCGTGGATATCGCTTCGCAGATGATCAGCTGGCAGGGCGCGCACGGCAACGGCTTCGAGGTTATCCTTGGCGGCGGTCGCACCAACTTCCTGCCCAATACCGTGGCTGACCCGGAATACGCAGCCCAGAAGGGCGCACGTCAGGATGGCCGCAACCTGATGGACGAGTGGAAGGCCGCTGCGCCGAACCGGACGGCCGTGATCGACCGCGCCGGGTTCAACGCGTTCAACTGGAGCAGCGATGGCCAGATCTTCGGACTCTTCGAGCCGTCGCACATGCAGTACGAGCTGGATCGCGCCAAGGACGGCAAGGGCGAGCCGTCGATCGCGGAAATGACCAAGGCGGCAGTGACGCGTCTGTCGCGCAACCAGAGCGGTTATGTGCTGATGGTTGAGGGTGGTCGCGTGGACCATGCGCTGCACGCGGGCGATGCGCAGCGGGCGCTCGCGGATGCCGTGGCCATGGACGAGGCGATCGCGGCAGCGGTGGCGATGACCGATCCGAAGGATACGATGATCATCGTTACGGCTGACCATTCTCACACGCTGATCCTGCAGGGATATCCGCAGCGTGGGAATCCGATCCTTGGGCTCGTGAAAGAGGGCGACAAGCTGGTGATGGCGGCTGACGGCAAGCCCTACACGACGCTTTCGTTCGCCAATGGTCCGGGTTCGGTGTGCAAGCCGCAGGCGGATGGCAAGTGGCTGTGCGAGCGGCCTGACCTGACCAATGTCGATACGACTGCGTTGGGCTTTCGGCAGCAGTCGCTGATTCCGATGGCGTCGGAAACGCACGGCGGGGAAGATGTGGCGATCTTCGCGGGCGGGCCAGGCGCCAACCTGTTCTCGGGATCGGTGGAGCAGAACGAGATCTTCCACGTGATGGCGCGAAGCCTTGGTCTGGTGAAGTAGAACGGCGCGGGATAGGATTCTTCCAGTTCTGGAGGATTTCCATGCGTGCTCTTATTGTGGCGGCTGCTTCGGTGATCGCGCTGGCAGCCTGCCAGCCGGAGACGAAGCCTGCGGAAGAGTCCGCGGCGGTTGATCCTACAGCAGAAGAGCTGGGGCAGGATGATCCGTCAGTTGTATTCGAGCCTGCGCCGGTGGGGCCGCCGAAAATCTACGAGGCGATGTCCAATACGGCGATGTCGTTCACGCCGGGCAAGCTAACGGTGACGCCGACGCCGCAATCGGGCGTGAACATGCCGCCGGGCGCGACTTTCGCGTTCGAGAACGGCATCCGCTACGAGACGGTGATGGCGCCCGGCGGGGCGGGGATGGGCGATCCGGTTTACGACTGGAACGGGCCGTTTCCTGGCGCCTCGGGCAAGGTCGAAGCTGGCGATGTGGAGATGTACACGGTTGAGGGCGAAACCATCCCGGCAGGCACGCCGAATGGCGGGCTGTGCGACAAGCCGTATATCTTCGCCGTCTATCCGCACACCGACTCGCAGGGGGAGGTGATCACCATCGCAGCGTTCACGGGCACGGGCTGGCCGCCGGAAAATCCGGAGACGGCATTGTGCGGGACGTTCAGCTATTCGGCTGTGAAATAGCTAGTCGAGCGCCGAATAGATGAGCGCGCGGATCTTGGCCTGTTCTTCGAGGCCGCCTGCGGGGATGAGCTGGGTCATATAGACGATGGTGAGGTCTTCCTTTGGGTCGACCCAGTAGGTCGAGTGGTAGGCGCCACCCCAGCCATAGTCGCCCACCGAGCCGAGATTGCCCATCTTGCTTGGCTCCATGGTGACGCGGAAGCCGAGGCCGAAACCCTGACCGGCCTGATAGGGCGCCGACACGAGCGTGTCGTGAGACATCAGGTCGACGCTGTTGCGCGAGATATAGCGCTTGCCTTCAAACGTACCGCCCTGGCGAAGCATCTCCAGGAAGCGCGAATAGTCGTTGGCGGTGGAGAGAAGGCCGGCGCCGCCTGCGAAGGCCTTGCACGGGCCGCCTGCATAATGGCCCTGGCCGATATGGCCCGAGCCTTCCCACTTGCCGGGATTGGCCGCACGCTCGGCCTTTCCATCTACTGCCGTATAGACGACGGCGAGCCGGTTGGTTTTTTCGGGCGGCAGGCAGAAGGCGGTATCGGCCATGCCGAGCGGATCGATCAGACGCTCCTTGAAGAACACATCGAGCGACTTGCCGGAGAGCTTCTCTACGACCACGCCGAGAATGTCGGTGTTGTAGCCATAGACCCACTGCTCGCCGGGCTGTGCAGCCATCGGGAGCTTCGCCATTTTGGCGACGACGTCGGAGACGGGGACGCTCTTGTCGGCGAAGTACCAGCCGAAGATGCCGGCGTCGCGCCAGGCCTTCTCGGCCGGGCCTGTGCCGTAGGAAACGCCAGCCGTGTGCGAGAGCAGGTCGCGGATGGTGATCGGGCGCTTGGCGGGCACGACCTCATAGCCGCCCTTTTCCTTCGCGACGGCGACGGTGGTCTTCTGCCATTCCGGCAGGAACTTGCCGACAGGATCTTCGAGGACGAGCTTGCCTTCCTCCATCAGCATCATGATCGATACGGAGGTGAGCGCCTTGGTCTGCGAGGCGATGCGGAAGATGGTGTCTTCTTGCATGGGCACGTTGGCTTCGCGGTCGCGCCAGCCATAGGCCTCGGAGAAGACCTCGCGGCCGTGCTGGTTGATCTTGATGACAGCGCCGCCGAGTTTGCCGTCGGTGATGTACTGCTTCATCACCGCGTCGAGCGTGGTGAGGCCGTTGCGCGTCAGGGTTTGGGAGGCGGTGGTGTCGTTGTGGATCGGCCCGTGCGCCATTGGCGGGGCCATGGTCGCGGCATGGAGCGCGGGCGGGCGCTGGGTGTCCGTGACCGAAACCATGCAGCCGGAGAGCGCCGCGGCGCTCAGGCCTGAGAGCAGGATTGTCTTGATGTGCATTGGACGTGTCCTCCCCATGACCTTTATCGGCCAAGGATTTTGAACTGACGATGGCAGGCTGGCTGGGCGGGTCAAGCGTGCCGTTTCGTCAACTCTGTTGGTCAACGCGCGGGCGAAGTGGGTAGATCGTTTACCCTCTCCAGGGAATGTGCGGCCATGAGCGAGAGCTTTGACTATATCATTGTGGGCGCAGGATCGGCGGGCTGCGTGCTGGCCAACCGGCTGTCGGCTGACCCGAAGAACCGGGTGTTGCTGCTGGAAGCGGGCGGCAATGACGACTGGATCTGGTTTCACATTCCGGTGGGCTACCTGTTCGCGATCGGCAATCCCCGCGCCGACTGGATGTTCGAGACGGAGAAGGTGCCGGGGCTGAACGGCCGGTCGCTGAACTATCCGCGCGGGAAGGTCATCGGCGGCTCATCGGCGATCAACGCGATGATCTATATGCGCGGGCAGAGGGCCGACTACGACAACTGGCGCCAGCTTGGGCTGAATGGTTGGGGCTGGGATGATGTGAAACCGTTCTTCCTGAAGCATCAGGATCACATGACCGGCGGCGAGCATCACGGCAGGGGCGGCGAGTGGCGCGTGGAGCATCCGCGCATGCGTTGGCAGGTTCTGGAAGCTTTTGCTGAAGCGGCGGACTCGGCGGGCATTCCGCACATCGCGGACTTCAACACGGGCGACAATACGGGCGTCGGCTATTTCCAGGTGAACCAGAGGCAAGGCGTGCGCTGGTCTTCGGCGCGGGGCTTTTTGAAGCCGATCCTGAAGAAGCGGCCGAACCTGAAGCTGGTAACTGGCGCGTTCGTGGAGAACGTCGTGATGCACAACAACCGCGCCATCGGCGTTTCCTGGTTCAGGGAAAAGCGCCACGACGTGGAGCACAATGTTTCGCGCGGGGCGAACATCATCCTTGCGGCGGGCGCTGTGCAGACGCCGAAGCTGCTGGAGATGTCGGGCATCGGGCAGGCCGGGCGGATAAGCGCGCTGGGGCTGCCGGTGGTGCATGATCTGCCGGGTGTCGGCGAGAATTTGCAGGACCATCTGCAGCTGCGCCCGATCTACAAGGTGCGGGGCGTGCCGACGCTGAACGAGCAATACGCCAACTGGCTGCGCCGGCCAGCGATGGCGGCGGATTATGCGTTACGCCGCAGAGGACCGATGACGATGGCGCCGTCGCAGATGGGCGCGTTCGCGAAGACGAACGAACGTCATGCGACGCCGAATGTGCAGTTTCATGTTCAGCCGCTGTCCTTGCCGAAATTCGGTGAGGCGCTGCATCCGTTTCCGGCGATCACGATCAGCGTATGCAATCTGCGGCCGGATAGCCGTGGGTCGATCCATTCGAAGTCGCCGGATTCCGAAGTCGCGCCTGCGATCCAGCCAAACTATCTGGCGACGGAGAGCGACAGGATCACGGCGGTGGAATCGATCAGGCTGGTGCGGAAGATTGTCGGTCAGCCAGCGCTGAAGCGGTATTCGCCGGAGGAATACACGCCGGGCGCAGACCTGACGACCGATGACGAGCTGAGGCGGGCGGCGGGTGATATCGGGACGACGATCTTCCACCCGGTCGGCACCGCGAAGATGGGCGTGGCCGGGGATGCTGGTGCGGTGGTCGACGAACGGCTGCGCGTTATCGGGATCGAGGGGCTGCGGGTAATCGACGCTTCGGTGATGCCGAACATCACGAGCGGGAATACGAACTCGCCAACGATGATGATCGCCGAGAAGGGCGCGGCGATGCTGCTGGAGGATGGGCGGCGGTAGAGTTTGAAGCTCTTCCCCCGCTTGCGGGGGAAGTACGGCGAAGCCGGGATGGGGGCGAGTTACGGGGGCGGTGCTTGTGACTTGCCCCCAACGTCTCGGCGCTTCGCGCCGATCCACTTCCCCCGCAAGCGGGGGAAGAGCTGCGTCAGCGATTGACGTATAATCTTGCCCTTTACCCTGATTTCAAAGGCTTCTATCGCGCAACCTTGCCGGGCGAGGCCCCCGGCGCTATCTCCGCGCATCGTCAGCCGGAGCCTTTCCAATGGCCATTTCCACCTATCTCGATTTCGAGAAGCCCGTCGCGGACCTCGAAAAGCGGATCGCTGAACTCGAAGCGACCGGCGGGGCGACCGTCGAGGAAGAGGTCGGCAAGCTGCGCGAGAAGGCCGAGAAGCAGCTCGAGCATATCTACACGCACCTCAACGCCTGGCAGAAAACGCAGGTGGCGCGTCACCCTGAGCGGCCGCACTTCATGGATTATGTTGATGGGCTGTTCGAGGAGTTCGTGGAACTCGCGGGCGACCGGAAGTTCATGAACGACGACGCCATCATGGGCGGTCTTGCGCGTTTCCGCGGCAAGCCCGTGGTTGTCATCGGACATGAGAAAGGCCGCGATACGCAGACGCGCCTGAAGCACAATTTCGGGATGGGCAAGCCGGAAGGCTATCGCAAGGCGGTGCGCCTGATGGAGCTGGCGGGGCGGTTCAATCTGCCGGTGATCGCGCTGGTCGATACGTCGGGCGCCTTCCCGGGCAAGGGTGGGGAAGAGCGTGGGCAGGCCGAAGCGCTGGCGCGCGCAATCGAGGCGTGCCTGACGCTGGATACGCCGATGATCTCGGTGATCGTGGGCGAGGGCGGATCGGGCGGCGCGGTGGCGCTCGCTTCGGGCAACAAAGTGCTGATGATGGAGCACGCGGTTTATTCG
>JAUYSA010000180.1 GCA_030696545.1 Hyphomonadaceae bacterium | reverse complement strand
GCTGCCGCAAAACTGTTACGCATCTGCCCCCTCGCGCTTCTCCGTCCGGTTAGGCGGGAAGGGGGCATGATGGCAAGCCCGCGCCGCAACGCAGGCCGCAGCGCGCAGTATCAGGCGATCAGTTTCCAGCTGGCGGCGCGGCCCTGGCTGCAGCAGCAGCGCGGAACATCGCCAGTTGCTGCAAGGCGGCGACCTGGTCGGCCGGAAGGTTGTCCATCTTTGCGCAGCGCGGGTCCGTGTTCTGGATCGCTTTTGCCATCGTCGGCGTGACCGGGATCGGCGCGCAGCCATGGCCCTGTTCGCAGATCATGTCCCACTTCGCCTCAGCCTGCGCATGGCAGGTCAGGCAGTTACCGCCGAACTGGTTGACCACATCGGTCGCGCCCCGAACGCGGATCTTTGTTGCGCCCGGCTGCACGTCAAGTTCGAAGAATTCCCAGTCCTTGGTCGCGGCGTTGTAGCCGGCGGGATGCTTCACCATCGCTTCTGTCGGAACGAGCTGAACAACCGAACCCGGCGGGTACACAGCGCCGTCAGCGGCATTTGCCGCAGCAATCGTCGCATCCACGTCACCCAGAAGGTTGCCGACATAAAAGCCGCGCACCGGCTTGAGATCGCGGATGCAGCTGAAGCTGGCTTCCGTGATTGTGAGCGTTTTGGGCGCGGGCGCCGCAGTAGCGGCGGCCTGCATGGACGGTTGTTCCGGGCCTGCGGCTGCGCAGGCGACAAGAGTGGCTCCCGCCACGAAAGCAGCGATCAAATTATTAAAGCGCATGTCCCGACTCCCCGTCGAATTTCGCCATGCATATTCCCGGACGAAGCCGGTTGCAAACCGACATCACGCAGACGGGAAGATCGCACCCATCATGGTATCGTGATCGGTCACGGGGGTTGAAGGGCGCCTGCTTAGCGGTCACGCTACGTCAATTCGCAGGAGCCGGTCATGACGCCGATGTTCCGCCTGGTCTCGCTTACGCTGCTCGCCATTGTGGTGACGGCTCCAATCCTGCCCGGCGGCGATGCCCGCGCGCAGAAGCAGGCGGCTGACACGGTCGATCTGGAGCTGGTGCTCGCTGTCGATATCTCGCGGTCGATGGATCAGGACGAACACACGCTGCAGCGGGACGGGTATGTCTCGGCGTTCCGGCACAAGGACGTCATCAACGCGCTGACCGGCGGGCCAGAAGGGCGGATCGCCGTCACTTACATGGAGTGGGCGAACGATGCGCGGCAGGTGATCCCGTGGACCATCATTGACAGCGCGAAGGCCGCCAATGATTTCGCCGACAGGCTGGCGGCCGAACCCATCTACGGCGAGAGGCGCACGTCCATCACCACGGCGCTATACGAAGCCGAGCGGCTGATCCGCGAGAACGGCATCACATCGTACCGGCAGGTGATCGACGTATCGGGTGACGGTGCAAACAATGCCGGCGGGCCAGTTGAAGAGGCGCGCGATTTTGTTCTCAAGCGCAAGATCAATATCAACGGGTTGCCGATCCTGCTTCACACGAACGGGCAGGGCGGGTTCGGCGGCGGGTATAATCCGTGGGGCATCGATATCCCGAACCTCGATCGCTACTACAAGCATTGCGTGATTGGCGGCGACGGCGCGTTCATCGCGCCGGTGTTCGACCTGAAGCAGCTGTCTGCGACGATCCGGAAGAAGCTGGTGCTCGAAATCGCCAGCATCGAGATCGAGCCTGATGCGGCGCCTGTGCAGTATGCTGACGCACGCGAGATCAGGGCGGCCGGCATTGAACGCGCCCAGCTCAAACTGCCGACCGAGAAGCCAGACTGCTTCGCGGGAGAAAAAGCCCGCGCCATGCGAGAAGGCGGGCGTTTTCCCTGATCGCGGCGGGGGCTATTGTTCCGCGATGAAAAAGACCACGCCACAGCAGAAGGCAGAGGCGTACCTCACGGCTTTCGGGCTGTCGCTGCCGGAAACATCCGTGGGGCCCGGCTGGGCGACAACGCGTGTGCTGAAGGTGCGATCCCGGATGTTCCTTGTTTTCGGCGATCGGAACGAGCAACCGAATGAACTCACGATGATCGTGAAATTGCCCACTTCTGCGGAAATGGTTCAGGACCTTTACTTTGTTCGCGAGAGCAAGGGCTGGTTCAAGCAACACGATTGGGTGATTGCGCATTTCGACGCAGAGGACGATGTCCTCGCAGAACTACCGACGCTGAAAGGGTGGATGACGCAAAGCTATTGCGCCATGGCCCCCAAAAAGCTCGCGAAACTCGTTCGTGGCGATGCATAGCCACGGTGTTCAAGGCTTGCGCTCGCCCCCCTGAAGGGGGTGGAGTGCGGGTTCGCGGGAAGAGGTTCCCTCGGGAGGATTGATGAAACTGTCTGTGAAGCGTTTTGCCGGGTGGATCGCCGCCGGGTTCGTGGCGATTGCGGCTGGCGGAGCGCTGGTCGCATCCGCGCAGAACCAGACGATCCAGCTCAACCAGACAGCCCCGCCGGTTGCCTCGCAATGGCCCCGCGACCGGGGCGACCTGCCGCATGACCCTGATTACATCCTCGGCACGCTGCCCAACGGTATGCGCTATCTCGTGCTTCGCAACTACACGCCCCCGCGCCAGGTTGCGCTGCGGATGGTGATCGATGCTGGTTCCATGCAGGAGCGGCCGGGCGAGGAGGGCGTCGCCCACTTCCTCGAACACCTCGCCTTCCGTGGCACCGAACTCTATCCTGATGGCGAGCTGAACCGGGTTCTCGAAGGTCTCGGCCTGCAGATGGGCGCCGACGTAAACGCATCGACGGGCCCGGATCGCACGACCTTCCAGTTCGATCTCGCGCGCAATGACGCGGTATCAGTCCAGACCGGCCTGTCGATCATCCGGCAGATCGTCAGCAACATGACAATCGCTCCTGCAATGGTGGATGCCGAGCGCGGCGTCGTGCTGGCTGAAGAACGCGCGCGTGCTGGTCCGATGCTTGAGGCGTCCATCGCGATGCTGAAGCTGCAGCTTGGCGAGCATCCGTATGGCCGCCCGCCGATTGGCCTGCGCAAGGTGATCGAAACTGTCACCCCGGAAACAGTTCGCGGTTTCTATGACGCCTATTACCGGCCGGAACGCGCCATCCTGCTCGTGGTGGGAGACGTCAACGTGCAGGCGCTGATACCGCAGATCAGCGAGCAGTTCGCAGACTGGAAAGGCCGCGGCCAACCGGGCGTTGATCCCAAGCCGGTGATGACGAAGCCGCCGTCGCCGGATGTCGCCATGCTGGTGACGGCTGGCGCGCCGGATACGGCCATTACGCTGCGCTGGTTCGAGCCCTATGCGGACCGCCCGCCGACCAAGGCAGAAGTGCGCAAGAGCCTCGTCGAGCAGCTTGGCGCAGGCATTGTGGCGCGCCGCATGGCTGGCCTCAATGAAGCCGCGGGCAAGCCCGCCGCCGTCATCGGCAGCGCGTCGCCTGCCGCCATACCTGGCGTCTGGAACGGCGAGATGGCGACATCTGCGCGCGTGACGGATGTGGCCAAGACCATTGACGTGATGGTCAAGGCTCACCGGCAGGCCGTGGAGTACGGCGTGACGCAGGAAGAGCTGGATCGCCAGATCTCGCTGCGGCTCGACGCCGTGAAACGCGAGGCAGAACGCGGGCGGACGGGCACGTCTGTCTCGCAGATCGAAACGGCGATCGACTATATCGATGCCGATATACCGTTCGTTTCGCTGCAGCAGTCGTATGCGCTGCTGCTCGAGCAGGCGCCGACGATCACGCTCGCCGAAGTAAATGCCGCGCTCAAGGCGCGTTTCGCCGACAAGCCGATGCTGACCTATCGCGGCAGCGAACCGCCCAAAGGCGGCGAGAAAGCCTTGCGCGATGCGTTCACGGCAGCGATGGCTGCGCCGGTTACGGCCTACAAGCCTGACGCGATCAAGCCGTGGCCTTACACCGACTTCGGCACGCCGGGCGTGGTGGCGTCGCGTGAGCTGGTGGCCGACCTCAACGTGACCAAGGTGACGTTCGAGAATGGCGTGAAGCTGACCATCAAGCCGCTGCCAAGCAACAAGGACCTCATCAGCGTTCGCGTGCGGCTGGGCTGGGGCAGGCTGCAGATGCCGATGAATGTCATCGATGCGTCCGACATGGGCCTGTCGCTCTGGTCGTCTGGCGGCCTCAAGAAGCTGACCGTGACGGAACAGACGCGTACGCTTGCTGGCCGCCGTGCAGCCGCCGTGGCGCGTACGCTGGATGACGCTTATGCGCTGGACAACATGAACGTCACGACGCGCGAGGACTTCCCGCTGCAGATGCAGATGATGACCGCGATGATCACGGATTCCGCCTATCGCGCGGACGACTGGGCGTCGTGGATGCAGGCAGCCGACGCATCCGACGCGTCGCTGAAGCTGACGCCAAGCGGCGTGCTGGAGCGGGAGCTGGACCAGCTGCTGCACTCCGGCGACCTGCGCTGGACGATCAACACCAAGGCGGCCCGCGATACGTGGAAGCCGGAAGACTCGGTGAAGTACATCAAGCCGATCGTCGAAAAATCGCCGATTGAGGTCGTCGTGGTGGGCGATGTCAGCGTCGAGGCCGTGATCACCGAGGTCGGCAAGACGCTGGGCGCGCTGCCTGCACGCAAACCGATCGCAGAGCCCAAGGGTATGCGCGACGTGAAGTTCCCGAAGCCGGGGGTCAAGACGCTCCCGCACAAGGGGCGGGCGGATCAGGGCTATGCGCTGATCGGCTGGCCGACCTATGCCGGCGCCTTCAAGAACATCCGTGACGAGCGGATCGGCATGGTGCTGGCGCAGATGCTTCGCGACAACGCAACGCGCCTGTTCCGCAGCGAAGGCGGCGCGACCTACTCGCCGATGGAGACGGTCGATTTCTCGACCTTCCTGCCGGACTACGGCTTCATCGGCGTTGCGATCGAACTTGCGCCCAACATGATCGACGAGGTGCAGAGCAAGATCCAGGGCATCGCCACGGAACTTGCGACCAACCCCGTGCCGGAGTCTGAAATCCAGCGCATTGTTGCTCCCAAGCTGGAGCAGTATCGCAGGGCCTTCACCACCAGTGTTGGCTACTGGATGGAGCTGATGAGCAACGCGCACGATGGCGGCAAAGGGCTGGAATATATCCGCAGCGAAGGCCCGGATTACGCCAGCATCACGCCCGCCGACATTCAGGCAGCCGCGAAGAAGTGGCTCAAACCTGAGACGGCGTGGAAGCTGAAAGTGGTTCCGGAATAAGCTCGGCCCAGACGACATAGCGCATCGGGCCGGGCGTCTTCGCGTCCAGCGGCCAGCAGGTGACGAGCGCGATGCGGGGTGCGCCGCCGTCGTGCGTCTGGATGCCTGATGCATCCCAGCGCACGATCTGCGAGCCGGTGACGCGAAAGCGATGCGAGCCGGACGGGAGATCCACGGCGATTTCGTCGCCGGGCTTCACGTCTTTCAGGAATGCGAAGTGCGTGTCGCGGTGGGCGGCGAACACGGCGACGCCACGTTCGCCGGGATTCACGGAGGCCGCCATCAGCGTTGGGCCGAAGGCCAAGCTTTCGCCGGCTGCATCAGTGAGCGCGAGGACGCTCTGGTTCTGGGACAGAAAACGCAGCCTGGCCGTGGGCGCGAAGTCCGCCCACGGCCAGGGTCGCGCAGGATCGCCGGTTGCGAGCTGGTGCTCCCAGGCGCTGGACATGAGAACCTGAGCGACTTGCGCCTTGGCCGGGATGTACAGCGCTTGCGCGGCGATGAGCGCGCCTGCAATCAGAAGCGCGATAGCTGTAAGCGCACGTGGCGAGGCGTGTCGTGGCAGCTTTGGCTGTTGGTTGATCTGTGGCGCTTCCTCGACGGTTGCGAGGAAGGCCTCGGTACGCATGAACCAGTCGCACATCACAACACTCCCTGAACCACACTCAGAAAACGCGAGCCCGCCCTCCCGGAGGCGGAGGCAAACAGGAGGGCGGGCCGCCGGTCAGCTCACGCGATCACGGGCGGACGTTGCACGCATCGACCCGACACTGGCTGGTAAAGCCTGTCCCCGGAGGCCGATGGCGGAACGTCCGCGCCGCAACAGCGCAGCGCCGAACACGAAGAGCGAAAGACCGAAAGCAAGCATCAACTCCCAGCCCGAGGCCGTTCCGGGCAGGGCGAGGTCCTGCTCGGCTTTGGGCTTCTCCTGCGTGGCGCGGGCGTTGATCTTCTGCATCACGCCGTCCGGCAGCTGGTCGAAGCGCAGCGCGCGGGTTTCAGCAGCGGATCCGAAGACCGCGCCGAAATCCCAGCCCTTGGGCAACATGCTGGCAATCGTGCGTGTATCGAGCTTTTCGCCAGCAGGCCGCGCCGGCGTCTTGTCGATGGCGACGAGGCTGGTGAGGCGTGAGACGAGGTGGAAGTCGAGCGCCGTCTTGAGCACGCCCGCATCGACCTGTTCCATCGTAAGCCCAGTGTAACGGCTCTCCTCGAAGTTCGCGATCTTCGCGCGCGCCCACAGCTGGGCGACGCCCGACGATTGTGCGGCTTCCGAGACCGGCAACGTCATGGTCCACGACTTGCCGTTGAGCTTGCCGGAGAAGGTGAGATCGCCGGTGACATCCTTCGCGCGCATCACCATGGTGACAGGCTCGCCGGCATAGAGGTCTGGCAGGGGCGCGGGATAGGCGTCTGCGGCGCCGGTGGGGAGCTTCACTTCGAGGTCGGTCATCACCGGATTTTCGAGCGCGGCGAATAGTTTCGCGGATTGCTCGGCGACCTTGGTGACGTCATCCATGAAGGTGAACGTACCCCGGCCCTGGCGGGCGGCGTTCGCCATGAAGTAGGCGTTGGGCGCAGAACCGATGCCGACCGTGAACAGGCGCGAGCGGCCAAGGCCGTCATGGATGGCGGCGAACAGCTGGTCTTCGTTGCCGATCGCGCCGTCGGTGATGAACACGACCTGGCGGACTTCCTCGGTGTTCTTGTTGTCGGGATCGACAAGAGCAGCTTGCAGGGCAGGCAGCATTTCCGTGCCGCCATTGGCCTCCAGGTTCGAGACGAAGCGACGGGCGCGGGCGAGGTTCTGTTCGTTCGCGGGCACGGCGGTCTTGAAAACAAGTTCCATCGTGTCGTCGAAGCGGACGATGTTGAACTCGTCCGTCGGGGCAAGACGGTCGAGGGCGAGCAACAGCCCTTGTTTGGCCTGGTCCATTGAGTCGCCGGACATAGAGCCGGAATTGTCAATCACGAAGATGGTCTCGCGATCGCGACGCTGGCTGGTGGTCCTGATCGCGGGCGGGTTCACGACGGCAAGGAGATAGTCCTCGCCATTGCGTTGCTCGCGGAACAAGCTGGCTGTGGGAGCTGTGGCGGGTTCCGGCTTCCACGACAGGACGAAGTCGCGATCGGCCGGAACTTCGCCGTCCTTGAGGTGGATGCGCGCGCCTTCAGCGCCGGACTTGGTGATGACCAGACCGTGCGTTTGCGAAGAAATGTCGGCGATCGGAACGCCTGCTTCGAGCGAGATGTCGAAATTGACGGGCAGGCGTAGGCCTTCCGCGCCAGCTGGTTCGTGCGCCGGGTGGAGGACGGGCGGCGTGATGTGGTCGCGATCTGGCACAGGGTCAGTGACCGAAAGCGCGCGGCCGGTGCGGTCAGCCGTCAGGCCGAAAGTCGGCTTGGGATTGTAGCGGGGCCCGATCACCAGCGGGAAGCGGGTGGACCAGACGCCATTGTCGAGGCGGGCCTTGTCCTGGAACTCGATCTGGATCGCCACGGTCTCGCCCGGGCCGATATTGGCGAGCGAGGTGGTGAACAGGTTCGGGCGCTCTTCTTCCACTAGGCCGGCGCGCTGGCCGCTGGCCGCCGCTTCTTCATAGATGATGCGAGCTTCCTGGCGCTCCTTGATGTCGCCTTCAATGAAGCGGTCGCCGATGATGATCTTCAGCGTATCCACCGCCGCGCCTTCCGGCAGCGGGAAGGCATAGACGCCTTCCACCCATTGCTGGGTCGGGTTGGTGAAGCGCTGGGTGAGCTTCGTTCGGATGATCGGCCCGGCGATATCCATCTTCACGTCGGCCGCGACCAGAGGCGCTTCGACATAGCGGCCCGGCGTCGATGACTGGAGAAGGAGAGAGCCGGACGAGACTTCAGCTTTGCTGACAGTTCCGTCTCGCGGTTGCTGCGCATAGGCCGCAGGCACAAGGCACGTAGCAGCGAGCAGCGCGCCTGCCAGAGCGGGGCGCGTGCGCAGACCATTATTTGTGAGGGTGATCATCTGTTCCATCAGGGGTCCCAGCCCCTTCGATGCAGACAAAACAATGTGACCACGTTCGCCTGTTGATCGCGCCATGACGTTGTCGCGGCGACTGCGGCGAAGGCGCGAAAATTGTGGCGGGATCGCGCGAAGCGTTAAGTGGAAGACAGGTCCGGAGGTGTGCTAGCAAGCAATCGCGCTATGTGAACCTGGAAACGCGCGGGTATTCGCTTTCTGGAATTGACGTCACGGGAGACCGGCTTGGGCAACATTTCGATCCGCATCGTTTCCGGAATTGCACTCGCCGCTCTAGCGGCTGGTTGCGCGGGCGCACCGGCAGACATGCCTGAGCCGGGCGTTGCCCAGCAGCCCGCCGCGGTCCAGACCGCGCAGGCGGCTGAGCCAGCGTCTCCGGCGCCGCACATGCCGAAGGACCTCGCGCCGGACACCGTCAAGGCGGCGGACGAGTTTCTGTGGCTGGAAGATGTGAACGGCAAGAAGTCGCTCGACTGGGTGAAGGAGCAGAATGCGAAGACGGACGCCGTTCTGAAAGGCGATCCGCGTTATGAAATCTTCCGCAAGGAAGCGCTGGCCATCCTGACCGCGCAGGATCGCACGCCGGAGCCGACCTTTCGGGACGATGGCGTCGACAATTTCTGGCAGGACGCGAAACAGGTCCGCGGCGTGTGGCGGCATACGACGCTGGAAAGCTATCGGAGCGACAACCCAAAGTGGCAGACGGTTCTGGATATCGATGCGCTGGCCAAGCGCGAGAAGAAAAACTGGATCTACAAGGGCGCCGATTGCCTGGCGCCTGAAGAGACGCGCTGCCTGGTCAGCCTGTCGGACGGCGGCAAGGATGCGGTGGTTGTTCGAGAGTTCAACACGGTCGAGAAGAAGTTCGTGTCGAACGGCTTCAGCCTGCCCGAAGGCAAGCACCGCATTGCGTGGATGGACAATGACACCATCCTCGTAGCGACGGATTTCGGCCCCGGCACGCTGACCGAAAGCGGCTATCCGTACATCGTGAAGGCGCTCAATCGCGGACAGAAGCTGGCCAATGCGGTCGAGGTGTTCAAAGGCTCGGCGCGGGATGGCGGCTATGGCGTCAGCCCCGATGTGATGCGCAGCAGTTCGGGTCAGGTGGTTGCGGTGCTCATCTCGCGGCCGCTAGATACGTTTCGGCAGGAGACTTACGAACTGGCCGGCGTGAGGCCGGTAAAGCTCGATCTGCCGCAGCGCGTGAATGTGCGCGGCGTGTTGTCGAGCGGACAGCCACGTCTGGTGTTCTCGATCGACGAAGCGTGGAAGGTGAACAACATCACGGCTCCGGCTGGAGCGCTGATGGCCGTGCCAATCGCCATGCTCAAGCCGCCGCCGCCTGGCGTGGGCGCCGTGCTGACCAGCAAGGACATCACGATCTTTGAGCCGAATGCGCGGCAGTCGGTGGAAGAAGTGGCGGTTTTCGACGACCGCGTGGTGGCCGGGCTTTATGACAATGTACGCGGGCGCGTGTCCGTGTTCACGGACAAGGGCGAGTTTGGCGGCTGGACCGGAACGGCCCTGCCTGCGCCCGAAAATTCCGCCGTCCACCTCGGCTCATACAGCCGCGCGAGCAGGCAGTTGATTTATTCCTATGATGGTTTCCTGACGCCTTCGACCTTGAGCCTGGCCAATGTCGATGCGTTCAAGGCGGAATTGGTGAAGAAGTCGCCGGACAAGTTCGATGCGTCGAAGGATGTGGTCGAGCAGTTCGAGGCGACCTCGCGCGACGGTACGAAGGTTCCTTACTTTGTGGTGCGCCCGAAGGATGCGCCGATGGATGGTTCAACGCCGACCATGATGTTCGGCTATGGCGGTTTCCAGGTGTCCTATCCGCCGGTTTACAAGCCGGAGTTGGGCAAGCTCTGGCTGGAGAAGGGCGGGGCTTATGTCATCGCCAACATTCGGGGTGGTGGCG
>JAUYSA010000097.1 GCA_030696545.1 Hyphomonadaceae bacterium | reverse complement strand
CAGGATGGCCTGATCGATCCGGCCGATCCAAGCGGCTATGTGATGAACGACGAGACCCTGGAAGCGCTGGCGAAACAGGCGCTGTGCCACGCGCGCGCCGGCGCCGACGTGGTGGCGCCCTCGGACATGATGGATGGCCGCATCGGCCGCATTCGCGCCACGCTGGATGCGGAAAAGCTGATCCATACCCGCATCCTGGCCTACTCGGCGAAATACGCTTCCGCGTTCTATGGCCCCTTCCGCGACGCGGTGGGTTCGGCCGGCAATTTGGGCAAGGGCAACAAAGCCACCTACCAGATGGATCCGGGTAACAGCGACGAGGCGCTGCGCGAAGTGGCGCTGGATCTCGACGAAGGCGCCGACATGGTGATGGTCAAACCCGGCATGCCCTATCTCGACATCGTGCGCCGGGTGAAAGACGAGTTCGGCGTGCCGACTTACGCCTATCAGGTCAGCGGCGAATACGCGATGCTCAAGGCCGCCGCGCAGAACGGCTGGCTGGCCCACGATGCGGTGATGATGGAGGCCCTGCTGTCGTTCAAGCGCGCGGGTTGCGACGGCATCCTGACCTATTTCGCGCTGGAGGCGGCGAGCTTGCTCAAGGCCTGATGCCGTGAAGCGCCCGGCGCAGCTTCTGCTGCGCGGTTTCGATGCCTTCATCCGCCGGCCGGCTTGGTGGCCGCTGCTGATCCTGTTCTGGGCGCTGGTCACCGCGGCTTCCTATTCCTGGCACATCCACGAACTGGAGCGCCATGCCCATACCATGGCGGCGATGCGCGGCCGCCTGGTTTTCGAGATGATTGAGACCACCCGTCTCTGGGCGGCAAACCACGGTGGCGTGTATGCCCCGGTCACCGCGGCGAACCCGCCCAATCCCTGGCTCGAGGTGCCGGAAAAAACCATCGCCACACCGTCCGGCGCGCTACTGACCTTGATCAATCCGGCCTACATGACGCGTCAGCTCAACGAGTTGATCGGCATCGAGAGCGATATGCGCGTGCGCCAGACCAGCCTCGATCCGATCAATCCGGGCAATCGGCCCGACTCGTGGGAGCGAGAGACTCTCGAAGGTTTCGCGGCGAGTCGCGCCGAACGGATTTCAATAGTTGGCGCCGGCGCCACGGCAAGTTTCAGGTACATGGCGCCGCTCGAAGTCAGGGAGCCCTGCATCGCCTGCCACATGAAGCAGAACTATAGGCTGGGGACCGTGAGCGGCGGCGTCAGCGTCAGCTTTCCGGCCAGTTACATCTACGCCATCATCGATGCGCAGAGGCGCGGTTTCATGATCATTCACGTTGCGGTGTTCGCCATGTTCGCCTTGCTGGCGTGGGCCAGCTTGCTGGTGACGCGGCGCAATGTGCTGGAGCTGGAGGCGGTGCGCGGCGATCTTGTGGAGAGCGAGAAAATGGCTTCGCTCGGACGCATGGTGGCCGGCTTTGCCCATGAGGTGAACACGCCGGTCGGGGTCGCGGTCGGCGCCGCCTCGCAGTCGCAGGAACTGGTCGCCGAGATTGGCCGCCTGATCGAGCAGCCGGAAGTCGGCGAGGACGATCTGCGCCAGCGCCTGACCCTGCTCGACGAAGCCGCCACACTGACCTTGGGCAACCTGCGCCGCGCCGCGAGCATGGTGCAAAGCTTCAAACGCACCGCGGTCGATCAGACCTCGGAAGCGGATCGCGAGTTCGACCTCGCCGAAGTCATCGACGACGTGCTGAAGACCCTGCGAAGTATGTTCAGGAAGACGCGGATCGGCATCACGGTCGATTGTCCGCACGATATCCGCGTGTTCGGTTCGGCCGGCGCGCTCCAGCAGTTGCTGACCAATCTGCTGCAAAACAGCCACCTCCATGCTTACGCGGATGGCAGCGGCGCGGGTGAAATCCATATCCGTGCCCGCACCGCGGCCGGCGCTGTCCGCATCGAATTCAGCGACGACGGCGCAGGCATGGCGGCAGCGACACTGGAGCACGCCTTCGAACCGTTTTTTACCACCCGCCGCGGCTCCGGTGGCAGCGGACTTGGACTTTACATCGCCTACAATATGGCGACGCAAGGACTCGGCGGCAGCATCGGGTGCAGCAGCCAGCCGGGACAGGGAACCCGGTTTGTCGTCGTGTTCCCGCAACACAGTACCGCACGGGAGGCGGCCGACCATGAAGATCGTACGCAAGCTGCCGGACGCCAATCGCCCTGACGTCGCCAAACCGCGCGTCACGCCGTGGAAGCTGCTGGTGGTGGACGACGAGCCGGATGTGCGCCAGCTCACAGCGCTCAATCTGCGCGGCTTCGAATTTGCCGGGCGGCCGCTGACGCTAATCGACGCGGGGTCGGCGGCCGATGCGCAAACGCTGCTGCGCGAACAGCCCGATATTGCGCTGGCATTGATCGATGTGGTCATGGAAACCGACGACGCCGGGCTGAATCTGGTGGCCTTCATCCGCAACGAGCTGGGCAACGCGATGATGCGGCTGGTGATCCGTACCGGCCAACCCGGGATGGCTCCCGAGCGTTATGTCATCGACAATTTCGATATCGACGACTACAAGGACAAGACCGAACTCACCGCACAGAAGCTCTATACCACCGTGCGCTCGGCTCTCAAGAGCTATCGTGATCTGGAAACCATCGCGATCAATCGCAACGGTCTGCGCCACATACTCGATGTCACCCCCGACCTCTACAATCTGGAACGCCACCAGCTGGAGGATTATTTCCGCGGCTTGCTGCTGCAGATCATCGGTTTTTGCAAACTGGGCCATTCGGCGCTGATTTCGACCATGGACGGTTTGGTGGCGACGCTCGAAGGCGAGCGCATCTGCATCCGCGCCGGAACCGGCGATCTCGACGATGTGCCGGGCAATGAAGCGCGCCGGCGCGAGATCGTCGAGCTGTGCTCGCAAGCCATGCTGACCCGGAAAGCGCCGGGCAAGCTACGCAGCGGCTCGATGGCCGTGCCGTTGCGGACCAACGACAAGACCTTCGGCTTTATCTACCTCGAGGCGGGCGAGTGCCTCAGCGCGGTTGACGGTGAGCTGATCCAGATCATGGCCAATCAGTGCGCTGCCGCGATACATAATTTCCACCTGCATTGCAGCCTGGAGAAGTCCTACGACGAGGCCATCGACATGCTTGGCGAAGTGGCCGAGTTCAAGGACAACACCACGGGACATCATATTCACCGCATCCAGGAGTACACCCGGAGGCTGGCGCTGGAACTGGGGCTGGATAAAGAGACTGCTGCGGCCTGCGCGCAGGCCAGCCGCCTTCACGATGTCGGCAAAGTCGGTATTCCGGACGATATCCTGATGAAGCCGGGGGCACTGACCAGCCATGAATTTGCGGTGATGCAGACGCATCCGCGAATCGGCGAAGCGATCCTGATCCATAGCTCATTGCTGGCGCTCGCGCGTTCGGTTGCGCTCACGCATCATGAGCGCTGGTCCGGCGGCGGCTATCCCGAAGGACTCAAGGGTGAGGACATCCCACTCGAATCGCGGATCGTGGCCGTGGTGGATGTCTTCGACGCACTTACCAGCGTCCGTCCCTACAAGGAAGCCTGGGAACCGGAGCGGGCTGTCGAGCAACTGCGCAAGGACGCCGGAATCCACTTCGAACCGCGCGTGGTGGATGCCTTCCTGCGCCTGTATCAGAACGGCGCGCTGGATGACCTGATCGCCAGCGCCCAGAGCGAAAACGCCATCAGATTCTAGGCGCGCAGGATGGGCCACTGCGACGGCCAGCTTGCCAGCGGATCGGCCTTGAATCCGCTTTTGACGAAGCGCTGCCAGCGGCCCATGGCGTAGCAGACCAGCAGATCGGCGTGGGCGCCGAAGTCATGGTCAGCCGCCAGCGCCCCCTGCGCCGAGGCAACCTTCAGGCATTGCTTGAGGGTGGCTTCGATGCG
>JAUYSA010000027.1 GCA_030696545.1 Hyphomonadaceae bacterium | reverse complement strand
GCCCGCTTCCTTCGCCATGGCGTGAAAGGACTGGCAGTGGCTCTTGTAGCCTGCCTTGCGGCCTTCTGAGCCGATCAGCAGTCTGCGCCGTGGGAAGGATATGGCGGGATGGGGGCGGTAACGCCGCTTTCACTGGAGATTTGCCGCGCAGGGGTTTTCGGCCGGGCGTGTCTCTGGTCTTGTCCTGCCGTAAACAGATCCCAGTTCAGGATGGGACGAAATGATCAGGCTAAGGACTTTCATCATGACGAGCGCGATGTTGGCGGCGGGTTGTGCGACGGGACAGGTGATGGCGCCGGCGGAAGGGTCTGGCGCGGCGATCGCGGCTTCGACGGTGCGCTATCAGTGGGACCTGGCTGATCTGTATGTTTCGGATGCGGCGTGGGAGGCGGCGTTCACGGATATCGAAAAGCGTATTGCGGCGTTGCCGCGTCACAGGGGAACATTGGGGCGCGATGCGGCGACGATGCTGGCGGCCTACGCCGATATCTCTGCGGTGACGAAAGAGGCCTATCGCATCTACATGTTTGCCAGCCTCAAGCGTGACGAGGACCAGCGCGTGCCCGAGGCTCAGACGCGCTTTGGCCGGGCGCAGGCGATGTTCGCGGGGTTCGGCGAAAGCGTGTCGTGGATCAATCCGGAACTGCTGGCGATCGGGCCCGAGAAAATCGAGGCGTTCCTGAAAGCGGAGAAGGGTCTGGCGCCTTTCAGCTTCCAGCTGCGCGACACGGTGAGGGCGGCGCCGCATACGTTGGACGCCGATGGGGAGGCTATGCTGGCGGGTGCATCGCTCGCGCTTGGCCAGCCGCAGCAGATTTATGGGCTCTATGCCAATGCGAGCATTCCGTGGCCGACGATCACGCTGTCGGATGGGACGGAGCTGAAGGTTGACCAGTCTGGATATTCGCGTGGGCGTCAGCTGACGAACCGGGCGGATCGCAAGCTGGTGTTCGATACGTTCTGGGGCGCGTGGAAGCAGTACGAGAACGGCATGGGCGCGACATTGAACGCGCAGGTGCAGGGCGCGGTGTTTAATGCGCGGGCGCGCAAGTATGAGGGCGTGCTGGAATCGGCGATGTTCTCCAACGCCTTGCCGCCGGAGATATATACGCAGCTGGTGAGCCAGGTGAATGCGGGCCTGCCGACCTTCCATCGCTATCTGAAGCTGCGCGGGAAGATGCTGGGGATCAGCGAGCTTCGGTATTACGACATTTACCCGCCGATCATTTCAGCGAACACGGGCGTGTTCGACCTGAAGCGTTCCGAAGAGATCACCTTCGCGGCGCTCGCGCCGTTCGGGGAGGAATATCTCGGAATGCTGCGTACGGGGCTGTCGTCGAAATGGATGCACTCGCATCCGCAGGAGGGCAAGCAGAGCGGCGCCTACATGGCCGGCATGGCCTATGACGAGCATCCTTACGTGCTGCTGAACCACAATGACGACTACGAATCCATGTCGACGTTTGCGCATGAGTGGGGTCATGCGGTTCACACCATGCTCTCCAACAAGGCGCAGCCTTTCGAGACGGCGAGCTATTCGACCTTCATCGCGGAGATGGCCTCGATCAGCAGCGAGATCCTGCTGCAGGAATACATGATCGCCAATTCGAAAACGAAGGAAGAGAAGCTGTTCTATCTGGGCGCTTCGCTGGAACTCGCGCGCGGATCGTTCTTCCGGCAGACGATGTTCGGGGAGTTCGAACTCGCCATCCATCGCGCGGCCGAGCAGGGGCAGCCTTTGACGGGGCCTATGCTGACGCTGACCTACGGAGAGTTACTGCGCCGCTATCACGGGCAGGATCAGGGCGTCATGCAGATCGATGATGTGTATGCGCAGGAATGGGCGTTCATCCCGCACTTCTACATGGGCTTTTACGTGTATCAGTACGCGACCGCGATTTCCGGCGCGACGTGGTTCGCCGAGCAGTTCCTGGCGGGCGACACGAAGGTGCGCGACAGCTTCCTGAATGCGCTGAAGGCAGGCGGATCGGATCATCCGCACCAGATCCTGCTGACGCAGGCGGGGCTCGATATGACGAAGCCTGATGCCTATCAGGCCGTGGTACGCCGCATGAACTCAATCATGGACCGGATGGAAGCGCTGCTGGCGGAGTAGCGGCTCAAGCCGTTGCAGAGTTGAGCGTGGCCTTCATCTTGGCATAGTGGCCGAAGGAGACGAGGCGTTGGCTGGCCTCGTCCCACAAGGTGAGGCCGGCGCAGCGAATGCTCTCGAGCAGGCCGAGACGGTTCACGTCCTTGAGGGCGGGGTTCTTCTTCAGTACGTCGCGCAGCTTGTAGAAAGGGATGCGCGCCGAGACGTGGTGGATGTGGTGGACGCCGATATTGCCGGTGAGCCAGCGCAGAACGGGCGGCAGGTCGTAATGTGATGAACCGCGCATCGCGGCTTCGACCATCTCCCAATTCTCGTTGCGTGCCCAGTAAGTCTCTTCGAACTGGTGCTGCACGAAGAACAACCAGACCCCGATCATCGCAGCGAGTAGCAGGCTCGGCGCCCAGACGATCAGGAGGAAGTTGAGACCGCCCATCCAGATCACGGCGCCGAGGAAGGCAAACAGCACCACATTCGTACCCATCGCGGAGACCCACGGGCGCCAGCCTTCTTTCATTATGCCGTGCGGCAAGCGCTGCTGCAGGAAGAACACGTAGAATGGGCCGATGACGAAAAGGATGATCGGGTTGCGATACAGGCGATAGGCGAAACGCTGGATCGGCGTCATCGCGTGATACTCGGCGACTGACACCGTTTTCACGGCTCCGAGTTCCCGGCGATCGAGATTGCCGGAAGTTGCGTGGTGGATGCCGTGCGTGCGGCGCCAGCAATCGTGCGGCGTCATGGTGACGACGCCGATGGCGCGGCCGACCCAGTCATTGAGCCAGGGTGATTCAAAGAATGCGCGATGGCCACAGTCGTGCTGGATCATGAACATGCGCACCACGAAGAGTGCGGCAGGCACGGAAATGAGAAGGCCAAGCCACCAGAGTCCCGCGGCGACTGCGAAAGCGCCTGCACTCCAGAGCGCGATCAGCGGCAGGACTGTCAGCGCAAGTTCAAGAAGCGAACGCCACAGGGTGGGGCGTTGGAACGGCTTCAGGAATTCGCGCAGAGAGGCAGAGGCTTGGGCGTTCGCCATCGTTGGTTCGTTCCGGAAATAAGGTAGTTGAGTTGATCGTGCCGGCAGCCGGTTTTCAGCGCCAGAAGTGTCCCCGTTCGTTCGAGTCTATGCGGCGGTTTTCCGCTTAACGAGATGCTGCCCTAGCGTGAATTAGCCGCAGGTTAAGATGCAGCGGCATCGCCGAGACTACAACCCTTCAAATGTGCCTTCGCAAACGCGCGGATCGCTCGACTGGTAGCCGGTCAACAGCCATTGCTTGCGTTGCGCGGAGGTGCCGTGGGTGAAGCCCTCCGGCGTCACGCGGCCGCCCGTCCTGCGCTGGATCGTATCGTCGCCAATGGCGTTTGCGGTCTGCATGCCGCCTTCGAGATCGCCGGCTTCCAGCGCGACTTCGCCGTTGGAAACCTTGGCTGCATTCGCCGCATACATGCCGGCATAGCAATCCGCCTGCAGTTCTAGCGCTACGGAATAGCGATTGCCTTCCGCCTGGCTCATGGCGCGCTGGGCCTGTTGCACCTTCTGCGATGTGCCGGTCAGCGTCTGCACATGGTGGCCGAACTCGTGCGCGATGACATAGGCTTTCGCAAAGTCAGCCGACGATGCGCCGAGCTTGGTCTGCATTTCCTGCCAGAAGGACAGGTCGAGATACACTGTCTGGTCGGTTGGGCAGTAGAACGGCCCCATCGCAGCCTGGCCATGACCACAACCCGTGCTGGTTCCCTGTTCGTAGAGAACAACGTTGGGCGGCGTGTAATTCGACATCTGGGTCGCCCAAACGTCATTGATGTTCGTGCCGATGACATCGACGAACATGCCCGCGTCGTCGCGGGGCGTTCCGACTTCGCCGCGTTCCTGGCCGAGGCCACCGAACTGGCTGAGCACGGCCTGCGTGGTCGACGGATTGATGCCGAGAACGAAGTAGCCGATCAGGCCGATCACGATCGCCCCAAGGCCGCCGCCAGCCGCAAGTCCGCCCCCGCTGAGGCCGCGCCGGTCTTCAACACCGCCGCCGCGCCGTCCGCCCGTCCAACGCATATGTTCCTCCACGCCTCAACTGGCCGCCAATAGGCCAGAACGCGCGCACGAAGGAAAGGATGCAGCAGCGAAAGTCGCGATATTCCCGATAAAAGCGCTTTCCCGGAAGACAACGCGCTGCGGCATATCTCGCATGAGGTCGGGCGTAAGTATAAGACGCTCTCCAGTACAGAAGACTGAGGAGAGCTGGGATGGCGCATCCTGTTCGCGTAGGCGTCGGCGGGTGGAGCTTCGAGCCGTGGGACGAGACTTTCTATCCGGCTGGCCTCTCGAAGGCGAAGCAGCTTTCCTACATGAGCCGCAAGATGACGGCGATCGAGGTCAACGCAACTTACTATTCGTCGTTCAAGCCTGAGACCTTCGTCAAATGGGCCGAGGCGTCGCCGGACGGGTTTATGTTCAGCCTCAAGGCGCATCGCTTTTCGACTGTGCGGAAAACAAAAGACGATATGAAGAAGTCGGTCGACCTGTTTATCGGGCAGGGCATCACGGCGCTTAAGGAGAAGCTGGGGCCTATCAACTGGCAGTTTCCCGGCACGCGGAAATTCGACGCCGAGTATTTCAAGACCTTTCTATCCGTCCTGCCGAAGGAGAAAGACAAGCTGCTGCTTCGCCATGCGCTGGAAGTGCGCGGTTCTGGATTTGATGTGCCGGAGTTCTACGACCTGCTGACGAAGCATGGCGCGACGGTCGTTTATGCCGAGGACGATGAATTTCCGAAGCTGCGCCACGAAGAAGCTGATTTCGCGGTGGCGCGGCTGATGCAATCGCGCAGCGGCGAGGTGGTGGGGTATTCGTCTGCCGAGATCGGCCGGTTCGCGAAGCTGGTTTCCGGCTGGTCGAAGAAGCAGGATGTGTTTGCGTTCTTCATTTCCGGCGCGAAGGAGCGGAATCCGGCAGCGGCGATGGCGTTGCAGGACAAGCTAGGAATTGCGCCGCCGAAAGAGGCCGAAGCTCCCGCTGCGAAGACACCGGCGAAGAAAGCCGCCGCAAAAAAGAAGAAGTGACGCAATGAGGCTCAATCAGATCACTGTGCCGTTGATCGACTATGCGGCCAGTGTGGCGTTCTACCAGAAGCTTGGCCTGAAGCTGATCGTGGATGCGCCGCCGCGCTATGCGCGCTTTGAATTGCCCGAAGCGGACGGCGGCGAGCCTGCAACCTTTTCCATCGAGAAGGTGGAGGGATGGACGGGCGGAGACTGGCCGGAGATCTGGTTCGAGAGCGACCGGCTGGATGAATTGGTCGCGGAGCTCAAGGCCAAGGGCGTGGCATTCGAGAGCGAACCAGAGACCATGGATTATCTCTGGCGCGTGGCCCATCTGCGTGATCCGGCGGGCAACCGTATCACGCTTTATCATGCGGGCCGGAACAGGCGGTATCCGCCGTGGCGGGTGGAGACTTCAGCCTAGATTTCTCGCACGGAAGCAGGGTTCAACCTTGCGGCGCAGCGCCCGCTGCGACACCGGCGATGGGAGCGGAGAAGGCTTTCGGAAGAAGCGTCCACCAGCGCGCGGGGCCGTTCATTTTTTCCGCAAAGGCGCCAGCCTGTGGTCCGGTGCCGGCGAAGACGTCGCCGCGGTTGGGACCGCGCCGGATCGCGCCGCCAGTGTCCTGTGCGACGAACAGTTTCTGGAAAGCGGACCCGTCATATGTGCCGTCGACGAACACGACTGCGCCATAGGGATGGTAGGCGGGATCAATCGCGATGGAGCCCATCGGCGTGAGCGGAACATTGGCAGCGCCCTTGGGGCCAGCGGTGTAATCGGAAATCTGTTCTTCCTGGAAGAAGACGTAGGACGGATCGGCGTTGAGCGCGGTTTTCTGTTCGCCGGGATTTGTGTCGAGCCAGCTGCGGAAGTTGGACCAGGTCGGACTGGGCAGCCGTCCGGAATTGCGGAGCGCGCCGAGGGCGGAATTCCACTTGTAGCCGTTCTGCGCGGAGAACTGCGCGCGGGCCTGCGTGCCATCCTGGAAATTCAGGCGGCCGGAGCCCTGGACCTGAAGGTTATAGACATCGGCCGGATGGGCGTAGCCGATGATCTGGCCGAGATAGGGCGTGATCGCCTCGCGTTTGGGATAGGGCACGATGCGGTCGCCATTCATCCTGCCATTGAGCGTGCGTGGAGCGCCGCGCAGAGTCTCGCTGTCATAGGCTTCTGCGAAGGCGCCGAGATCGACCGTCACCATGTCGGGCGGGCGTTTCAGTAGCGGCTCGGTGAACGGGGCGGACCATTCGCGGCTCGCCTGGATGACAGGCTCGAAATAGGAGGTCAGCTTCGCTTCGCCGGGGCCGACGACGAACTGCGCGTCGAAATAGCTTTCGAAGAACCAGCGTTCCTGTCCGGGCTGAATCGTGTTGGCAGCGTCGCAGGCGTTGAACCATGTGTTGACGGTTCCGCCATAGCGGCCGCCCGTAAGCGGGGCCTCGGGCGTGCGGGCTTTCCAAGAACTGCACTGGCGTTTGAAGGCGGTGAGGGCGGGCGCCATGTCGGCGGTTGCCCAGCCAGGAATGTCAGTGAAACGGGCGGGCGTGAGCAGGAAATCTGATGCCGGGGGCACGACCGGCGTGGTTGGGGGCGTGATCGGGGTGCGGCCGCCGGCGACGATGGGGGCAGGCCGTGTCGAGGCGCAGGCGGCGAGGACGCCGGCGAGCGATACGGACAGGATGGCGCGGTACAGCATTCGCGTCTCCGAAACGAGAGTCAGTGGCCCCCGGCCATCCGCCATGGATGAAGAAAGGTTAGCGCGAAATTGTGGCAGGGCGAGGGGCTGCTGCTTAGGGCTGATTTGGCTGGAAATCCGGGCGGGCCTGGGCGGCCGGAACGTTGGCGACGATGCCGGCCAGGTTGCCCTCCTGGCCCGAGGGAACAAGCTCGTAGAAGCCCGTGAGCTTTACGCGGATAACTACGGGGGCGTCGCCGAAGTTCGAGAACTGCCAGCCCTGAATGCCATCGAAGGGGGCGGTGAGGGCGCCTTTTTGGGCGATGCCGCGGGTGGCCTTGTAGGAGGCGACTGTCATTTCCTTGCCGGGCTCGGGCGTGGTGTGGCCGTGGAAATCGAAGCCGATATCGTCGGCCTTTGCGGCGCCGACGGCTTCCCATTCATAGATCAGGGTCGCGCCCTGCTTCATGGCGACCTTGTATTCGAGTTCGGACCCCTTGGCGCCTCCGAGAAAGTCTGTGAGCGGGATCTCGATGACGTCGGTGCGCGGGGCGGTGTCATATTCGGGGGCGAGCGGGCCGCTCGCCGTATCGGTATCGACCTCGATCTCGTCCGGCGCCCAGAGGCGGGCAATGCCGGAGAGTTTGCCGAGGCCGAGCGGATCGACATTGTATTCCGCCGGCATGATCGCGCCGACCACGATCAGCACGCCGGCGACGAGGCCGCCGCCGGTGATGAGGGCGAGCGTCCTGCCTGAAACTTTCAGGGGAACGGGGGCGATATGGCCAGGCTGCTGTTCTGACATCAGACGTCTCCAGCGAGAAAGTAACCTGCGAGCTGTTCGCCGGCCAGTACGATACCGGCGAGGAACAGCAGGGCGTTTGCGGCTATGGCGAAGCGGCCAAAGCTTTTTGTCGTGCGCCACAGGGTCATGACGACGAGGATCAGGGAGAGGGCGATAAGCTGCCCGATCTCGACGCCGATATTGAAGGCGATGAGGTTCGGCAGGAGGCCGTCGGGATTGAGGCCGAGATCCTGAAGCTTGGTCGCGAGGCCCAGGCCATGGACGAGGCCGAAACCGCCGACGGCGATGCGGTTGTCGATCGAGACGCCGTGCTTGCGGAAGCCGCCGAGATTCTCGAACGCCTTGTAGGAGACCGACAGGCCGATGACCATGTCGACCAGATGTGACGAGACGCCGAGATCGAAGAGGACGCCGAGGATCAGCGTCGTGGAATGGCCCAGCGAGAACAGTGTCACGTAGAGCAGGACGTCTTTCAGCCTGTAGAGAAAGAAGATGACGCCGAGCAGGAAGAGCAGGTGGTCGTATCCCGTCACCATGTGCTTGGC
>JAUYSA010000015.1 GCA_030696545.1 Hyphomonadaceae bacterium | reverse complement strand
GATCCCCCAGACGGACGAAAGTTCGCCGAGCATTGCTTCGACTGCCATGTAAGCCCATTTCTCGGACGGTGCAATTTTCTTTTCTGACCCGTGAATGATAGTGGAGCACCCGTAACCAGGATATTCAACCGCAATAAAATTGACGTCGCATTGTTCGCTCATTTGTTTTCCGAAACTCTCGAGTGATCCAATGTCACACGCATTTCCGTGGAAATAGAGTATCGTGGTTTTTCGCAGCAATCTTACTGGATTATCACGGCTCGGCATAGCGCCAGTCCCGGCAAGGTAGAATAAGTAGTGGATGGTAACGGACGCTGGTTCCAAATTTCCAAATTCGTGAATATCGTAATCAAACGAATTGAATGTGTTATCATCATACGACGATTTTGGCGGATGAAACGCGTGTGTTTCCACAATGTCCATTTTTTTCGAGTGTTGCAAAACAAACTAAAGTAGCACTATTATTTTTCTCTGATATATTCTCGTGAAAAGAAAACATTGAACAGACAACTCCCAGAATCCTTCCAGAAAGTAACCAAAGATTTCCCTGAACAAGAATATTCTTAGGACGTTTCCATAGATTTAAGGATTTTCATAATCGACCATGCGCCGCATTCTCATGGACCTGAAATTTGTATCAAATCCACTTCCGGGAGTGAGTTAGTGATGGAAACAGGATAGGGTCTTAAATCTATGGAAATACCAGAATTTAAAACAAAAAAGTTGAATCATTTTTTTTCTGTGATTACCAGTGTTTTCCTCTCGAGTTTGAACTCTCGCGTCTGCTGTTGGAAAGTGTTGGGCGACTGCCAAGGCTAGGGAGCATGTCATTATCTGTTTCCTCGAAAATTCTTTCGTTTGCTTCGAGGTCTGCATAATAATTTTCCCACTCCTTCACACTTTTCGCCAGCTCTTCGGCGTCCAACTTCTCTTTCTGGATTTTTTCTCTTTCTCTATGCTCTTCAACCTCACCAAACCATTTATTTCTGAGTTCAACGTTGCTTTTTTCTCCACTAATCCCAATGATAAGAGATTTGTATGTCTTAAGATCGACTTTGAGTTTGAGATTTTCCATGATACATTCTTTCAATGCATTTGCGATTGCAGCTTTGTCAGACAAAGCCAATTCACGCACACTCTTTTCAAGACGTTCTTTATCCACTGCAAGATCACGAATAGCATTTAGGCTCGTCTCACGCAGTCCAGCGTATTCAGCCGCGATATTTCTCATGTCAGACGGCAAAAACATGCCATTCTCAAGTTTTTCTTTGTCGGCTTTCAACACGGTTCTCACAGATTTCAGTACCCCAATTTCTCGCTTCTGACCGTTGAGAATTCTTTCATTTTCCGCAATCACAGCTTTCAATTTCTCGGACTGCATACTGAGTTCACTGCCCAATCCCAGCAGCTCGGAATTTCTTTTTTCGAGCTCGGCATTTTCCTTCTCAATTCTTTCCCATTGAATTCTCATTAATCGCAGTTTTTCTACAAGATCAGAGATCTTGTATTTCGTTTTACGGATTCCGCTGAGAACATATGCCTTTTCCCTTTTCATTGCCAACGTAGCTCGCCTGTCGTCTTCAGTTAATTCAACAACTCTGTCACTCGACATAGGCTGGCTATTGCCTTCGGTAAATTCAACATCTTCTGTACCCGACATCTAATTAAAAAAAGCAAACGGTTCTTACGATAATATATATTTTTTTTCTCGTGTTTCTCGATGTCTCTTGAAGCTTCCTTGCGAGTTTTTTTATATATTCAAATTAATTCCGAGAGAAAGAACATGAACATGAAGAAAGCAGCGATCAAATCCATTGGGTGTTTCATCCCAGGACAGCCTCTTGCAAACGCGAATGCAGTGTCTGACTTTGTCAAGGCTACAAAATCCAGAACTCTGATCCCATCCAAGTACATTGACTACATGGCCAACACCATGCATCTCCCGGGAGAAATTATCCCGAACAGTGCCTGGAGAGATCAGCCGTGGTTTTCTGGGGTACGCGACATCCTCCCGGCAAACAAGCGCATCAAAGCAGACACAATGTTTGACGGAATTCTCGAGCGACGTGCATTTCCAATTGCACCGAACGGAATCCCGGGAATGGAAGTCTACTCCAATCTCATGCCTGCAGGAAAAAGTCTGTGTGAAATTCCAAACGAACCAGCGAGAATGTTACCCAGTGACGCCGAAGCACTTGCGGGGGCACTTTGCTTGCACAACGCAGGATGGCCAGAAGTTGACTTTGTACTGAGTTTCGCGATGACGCCAGAAAAGTCAATGCCGTCTACAGCATGCCTCGTCCACGAAAAACTACAGATCAAGAAAGGTTCCGCGATCCACATTGACGCATGTTGCGCGACACAGGCATATCAGCATGCACTTGCGGCAGCGTTGATCAACTCCGGAATGGCCAGAAATGTGCTCTGCACTGCGTCATTTTGCTACTGGGGATTGCGAGATCAGACTGATTATTTCTCCGCCATCCTCGGAGATTCTGCTACGGCAATTCTCGTTGGCCAGTCACACGACAACAAACGTGGATTACAAGGAACTGCGTCGAGAGCTTACGGGAGAACAAACAACACGACGTGGGAAGAATTTGGGATTGCGAACATGGACAAACATCACGGACTCACAGGAATCCCAAAACGCAGAATCAGACTCAACGTCGACTCCAAGTACCAGCACAATTTTATCACTGACATGAAAGCAGCGGTGGCCGAAATTGTCCCGCGCGCGATGCAGCAGTCCGAGACTACTCTGGGCGAGATCGACTTTGTCGTGACTCATCAGGCAGTGCGCTGGAGTGGACACCAGGTTGTCAGCGACATTGGCTACAAAGGAAAATACTTCAACA
>JAUYSA010000492.1 GCA_030696545.1 Hyphomonadaceae bacterium | reverse complement strand
CCTGCTGGGCGAGATCAGTACGCGGCAGGAAGATCTGGCCTACGCAGATCTGCTTGTCGCTGGCGATGGTGTGGCCCATGCCGCGCACGGCGTCGCGGAAGAAGTCCTGCGGCACGTCAATGCGGATGCCCGCGCCGTCGCCGGTCTTGCCGTCTGCGTCGATGGCGCCGCGGTGGAACACGGCCTTGAGGGCGCGGATCGCCATCTCGACGACTTCGCGGCGAGGCGTGCCGTCGATCTGCGCGACGAGGCCGACGCCGCACGAGTCTTTCTCGTCGGCAGGGTTGTAGGCATTGGCTTCGATGAGCGTGTCTCGCTCGGTCGTGTATTTGCGGAGCCATTGCTCGCCGGGAGTTTCGTGTGTCATCAGAAACGCTCCTCGCCATGCTGGCGATGGGAATCGGGATAGTCGCGATAAAGGGCGGCCTGGAAATTCTGGACCAGCGAGTTGACGCCGTAGTGGGCGCCTTCGACGGGTTCGTCGCGGCGAGAGGCTGCGGTGAAGGCGGCATCGAGCTGGGCCAGATCGCGCGTCTCGATCAGGATCTGGAATTCGCCAAGCGCTGGCATACCAAGGCCGAGCTTGCGACGCAGCAGGCGCCAGCCTTCGATCTTGCCGCCGGTCTTCAGTGCGCCGAGAAAGCCATCAAGGGCGGCGACGAACTGGTTGTCGCGCACCCCGGGCTTCAGGTCGACGGAGATCTGATAGACATCCATCGCGCTACTCCGCTGCAACGCGGGACGAGGCAGCTTTCGCACGGAGATAGGCGTCGATCGAGGCGGCGGCGTCGCGGCCTTCCTTGATCGCCCACACCACCAGCGAGGCGCCGCGCACGATATCGCCGGCCGCGAAGATGCCATCCATCGACGTCATCATCGTGCGGTAGTCGATCTTCACGCCGCCCCAGCGGTTCACGCTCAGCGCACTTTCGGAGAAGTGTTTCGGCAGGTCCTCCGGATCGAAGCCCAGCGCCTTGATCACCATGTCGGCTTTCATGTCGTAGTCAGACTCGGCGATCTCTTCGGGCGCCTGACGGCCGGAAGCGTCGGGCGGCCCAAGCCGCATGCGGACGGCGCGCACGGCTTTTGCGCCGCCGCCCTTTTTCTCCTGCACGGCGAGGGGAGCGGCGAGCCAGTCGAACTTGACGCCTTCTTCCTCGGCGTTGGCGACTTCGCGCTGTGAGCCGGGCATGTTGGCGCGGTCGCGGCGATAGAGGCAGGTGACGGATTTTGCGCCCTGGCGGATCGCCGTACGAACGCAATCCATTGCGGTGTCGCCGCCGCCGATGACGACGACGTTCTTCTTGTCGGCGTTGAGCTTGCCGCTGGTGAAATCCGCGACTTCCGTGCCGAGGCCGACCTTGTTGGCGGCGATCAGGTAATCGAGTGCCTTGTGAACGCCCTTGGCGTCATTGCCTGGCGTGCCGAGTTCGCGAGACCTGTACACGCCAGTGGCGACAAGGATCGCGTCATGCTTTGCGCGCAGCTCTGCGAAGGTGATGTCCTTGCCGACATCGACGCCGAGCCTGAATACAACTCCGCCGTCCGCGAGGCGCTTGGTGCGGCGTTCGACGACTTCCTTCTCCAGCTTGAAGTTGGGAATGCCGTAGATGAGGAGGCCGCCGGCGCGGTCGTGGCGATCATAGACCGTCACCTTGTAGCCGGCTGAGCGCAGCTGGTCGGCAGCCGAGAGGCCGGCGGGGCCTGCGCCGATGATGCCGATGGACTGCGAGAGTTCGCGCATCGGCTTGATCGGACGTACCCAGCCTTTTTCCCAAGCCGTGTCGGTGATGTATTTCTCGACAGCGCCGATCGTCACCGTGCCGTGGCCGGATTGTTCGATCACGCAGCCGCCCTCGCACAGGCGGTCCTGAGGGCAGATGCGGCCGCAGACTTCCGGCATGTTCGAGGTAGCGGCGGAGAGTTCGTAGGCTTCTTCGAGGCGGCCGGTGGCCGTCAGCATCAGCCAGTCGGGGATGTTGTTCCCGAGCGGGCAGTGGGTCTGGCAGAAAGGCACGCCGCACTGGCTGCAGCGCGACGCTTGCTCGTTGGCCTTGGCCGCGATGTATTCCGAATAGATCTCGTGGAAGTCGCCCCGGCGCTCGGCAGCGTCGCGCTTTTCCGGCGTTTGTTGCTCGACCGAGACGAAGGAAAGCATGCGCTGTTGCGCCATGGGAGCACCCGACCGAATGACCGCGAGCCGCTTCCATAGGCTCTGGCGAAGGTCGCGCAACTGAAATCAAGCGATAATGACCCATATGGGATTTATTATCTGGTGCTCTGATCAGTTGGCAGGCGGCCTGCGTACGATGCAGGCGTATATAAGAACCAAATGATACAAATAGCCTCATTCACCGAACTTCCACCATAAGGGAGCGAGACAGCATCAGTTTTTCTGAAGGGCCGGAACGCCATGGACACGACGACTATCCTGCAGGCGATCCTTCTGGGGCTGGTGGAGGGGCTGACGGAGTTCATCCCCGTTTCGTCGACCGGGCATCTGTTGCTGACCCAGACCGCGCTTGGGCTGACGTCGCCGTTCTGGACGACGTTCACGGTGGTGATCCAGCTGGGCGCTATCCTGGCGGTGGTGGCGCTTTATTTCGGGAAGCTCTGGCGCGTGCTTATCACGCTGCCGACCGAGGCGGCTTCGCGGCGGTTTGCGCTGTCGGTGATCATCGCGTGCATTCCTGCTTTTGCGGCAGGGCTGCTGCTGCATGATTTCATCAAGACCTATCTGTTCACCGGGCTGGAGCTGATCTGCTGGTCGCTGGTGGTGGGCGGGGTTGTGCTGCTGCTGATCGACAGGATGGCGCCGGAGCCGGTGGATCATGATGCGATGAACCTGCCGCTGCACAAGGCCGCGATCGTCGGGCTGTTCCAGGTGCTGTCGATCATTCCCGGTGTATCGCGTTCGGGATCGACGATCGTTGGCTCGATGCTGTTGAAGATCAACAAGCGGGCGGCGGCGGAGTTCTCGTTCTTCCTGGCGATCCCGATCATGGTCGGGGCGTTCGCGCTGGATATCTATGAGAGCAAGGATTTCCTGACGGGCGACAATCTTGCGATCATCGCGGTGGGGTTCATCGCCTCGTTCGTGTTCGGCCTGATCGTCATCAAGGTGATGCTGGACTTCGTGCAGAAGCGCGGCTTCGGCCTGTTCGGCTGGTGGCGGATTCTTGTCGGCGGAGCAGGGCTCGCCGCGATCTACTTTGCCGGCTTTGGCGTCTGATCAGCCCTTGCCGGTGATTGGACGGAGTACGCCGCGGATCACGAGTGCGCCGAGGAAGGCGATAAGGGCGATATCGAGCCATTTGGTCACGTCGTTCAGCGGGCCGAGATCGAATTCCGCTATCCAGCCGGTCAGCGAGACGCTGAACGCTTTCAGCAGCGTTCCGATCAGGAAGACGCCTAGAATGCCGAAGGCTGCGTCGCCCCACAGGCCGAAGACTGATTTGCCTCTCACGATCTTTCGCGCGGCAAATCCGACGAGCGTTGCGATCAGCAGCCAGAGCGCCAGAACGCCGAGATTCATGCCGGAATATTCGATGGCCAGCTTGTCCATTGTCCCGCTCCCCTGACCGCCCAACCTAGGTGAAGGCTAGCCGTGGCGGGGCAGGATGCAAGGGCAGGTGGGCAATCCCTTTGTTGGGAGAGCCCCCTGCCGCCTTCGCTTCGCTACCGCGCGCCATACGGTCTCGCGACGAAGACGTCGCGATCCACCTCCCCCGCTTGCGGCGGTGGAGGACTACGCGTCGACGCGGGATGCTTCGTCGACGTGCGGGGGCTGGAACTGGCCGTGGGGGCGGTGGCGCCAGAGATAGGTGGGGGTGATGGTTTCCACCATTTCCAGCGACGTGACCCCAAGATCCGCAATCGTATTGGCGCCGGGGGCGACGACGTTATCGGTCTTCAGCATCTGCACCTGGTCGCCGGTAAGCGGCGGACCGAAGAACGGGTTGAGCGTCGACAGCGCGCCGATGATGTAGCCCATGGGCGCGGCGACGGGCATCGGAATGGGAAGAAGCATGCGCGGGCGATCAATCGTACGCGTGATGTATTGCAGCAGTTCTTTCATGGTGTAGGTGCGCGGCCCGCCGAGCTCGAACGTCTTGCCGGCGTGGCCGGGCTTCAGGGCGTTGGCGACGGCGTGGGCCACATCGCCGACATAGATGGGCTGGAACTTCGTCGCGCCGCCGATCAGGGGCAGGACAGGCGTGAAGCGCGCCATGAGCGCGAAGCGGGTGAAGAAGCCGTCTTCCGGCCCGAACAGGATCGATGGACGCAGGATGACGGAGGAGGGGATCGCCTCGCGCGTTGCGGCTTCGGCTTCGGACTTGGTGCGGGCGTAGTTGGATTTCGATTGCGCGTCGGCGCCGATGGCGGAGACGAGGACGTAGTTGGTAATGCCGGCTTCGGCGGCGAGCTGGACGATGTTGGATGCGCCGAGCGATTGCGTGCCGTTGAAATTCTGCGAGCCGCGCTCCGCGAGGATGCCGACGAGGTTGATCGCGGCGTCGGCGTTCTCGAGGGCCCGCTTGATCGAGGCGCGGTTGCGGACATTGGCCTGGACGAGCTGGACCTGGCCGACATCGCCGGCGAGCTTCACGTCACCGGCGAGGTGCGGGCGGCGGGTGGCGACGCGGACGCGCCAGCCCTGCTTGCAGAGGGCCCGGACGACATGGCGGCCGAGGAAGCCCGAGCCGCCGAAAACCGTGACGATCTTGCCAGTCATATGCGTGTTTTATCCCTTTTGGGGGGTGGTCCGGGGTGTTGGGGCGATAGACCAGAATCGGGGCCGGAAGTCCATGCGGCGGGTGGGCTCGGGGCATGCGGGGGCGTTCTCGGAAGCTGGCGCTTTCGAGGTGATTGGGAATGGTTTGAGAGTTGGGTGTGGTGGGAGGTCCGCGCGGAAGCGCGCAGCCCCCTCCGTCTCGGCGCGAAGACGCGCCGATCCACCTCCCCCGCCTGCGGCGGTGGAGGACTTCGAGCGAGTCCTCCACCACGCGAAGCGTGGGGGAGGTGGATTGATGCGCAGCATCAAGACGGAGGGGGCTGTTTGCGCGGTCGCGCTGCAAACCTTCAGCGCGTTTCTGCGCGAGGCGTTCATAGTCCTCGAAGCGCATGATGAGCCTGCGGAAGCTGGTCCAGCAGGCTTGTGGCGTGCGGCCTGAGCGGGAGGCGGTGCGGTTCGCCTTGAAGTCTCGCGCTCGGGATCGGATGCCCGTGATCTCGCAGGCGCGGAGATAGATCAGCAGGTCGAGCTTTGTGTGCGCGTCGGCGAGGCCGGCGGTGACGATGGCGCAGTAGTCTGGGTCTTCGTCCATCATGCGCAGCGTCTCGTCGTCTTCGAAGAGACGGAAGCCTGCGGCGATGATGTCGACGAGATTCGCCTCCGCCGCCAGGACGGGGCGGAGGCGCCAGAGAATCCAGAGGATGATCTGCGACAGCTCGAACATGCGGGCATTATGCGCCCGGTCCGGTGGGGTGGGGTTTGGTGGTTCGGGTTATCCCCCAGCAGAAAGCGTCGGAGCCGTTGTGTTCGCGGATTTCGCGGGCGGCTATCCCCCCATTGAGTGTCTGAGAAGTGCGGGATCTGGCGGGAGCTCTTCCCCCGTGAAACGGGGGAAGTACGGCGAAGCCGGGATGGGGGCGAGTTACGCGCACCGCCCTTGTGACTCGCCCCCAACGTCTCGCGGCTTCGCCGCGATCCACTTCCCCCGCAGGCGGGGGAAGATCGTTCGAGAGAGCGGGGCCCATGGCTTTCCCCCTCCGTCTCGCGGCTTTGCCGCGATCCACCTCCCCCGCCTACGGCGGTGGAGGCAAGGCGCCGGTGGTGGTTTGCCTCCCCATGCCCACCCGATCGCTTTGCGATCGGGCGAATTCACAGTGGCCGGATCGCAAAGCGATCCGGTGGAGGGGGAGGTGGATCGCGCGCAGCGCGAGACGAAGGGGGATGGAGCGGCGTGTTTGATCGCTGGTTTCCGCCTCACGCGTGTCGTGTGTGACCCGGAGGGTGGGGTTGACGTAGGGGTGGGTTATCCGAGCGTCGATAAGTGTGGGCTTGCAGCGCTCATGCGGGTGTCTCCAAATTGTGTTCGGGCAGATAGCGTGTGGCTCTTCCTGCAAGACAGAAGCTTGAACACACTGTGGCTCCGTAAGGTCGCTTTGACCGGCTGAACGGCGGAAGCTTCGTCACCGAGGTTGGGGGCCGCATCCAAGGCAATAAGGAGGAACGCCGTGAAGTATTCATCGATCCTGGTCTCGCTTGCATGTGCGCTCGCGATGGCGCCGGCAGCGTTTGCGCAGGCCGAGGCGAAGTATGAGCCGCCCAAGACAAGCTGGGGCGTGCCTGATCTGCAGGGCTTCTGGAGCAGCGCGTCGCTGACGACCATTCAGCGTCCGCAGGGGGCAAGCGGGCTGGTTGTCACCGACGAGGAAGCGGCCAAGCTGTTCAACAGGAACATCTACACGCGCGTGGCCAAGGAGGAGTCCGAGCTTTCCAAGGCAGAGCTGCTGACGGATGCGAACCCGGACCGCGCCTACAACCGTTTCTGGATGGACCCCGGCGCCGACCTCGGGAAGATCAATGGCAAGTATCGCTCGTCGTGGGTTGTCGAGCCCGCCGATGGGCAGATTCCGTACAAGGCTTCCAGCCGGGCCACGCGGGCGGCGACTTCGGAAGAAGAGTTCTCCGATCTCAAGAGCGACAACCCGGAAGATCGCGGTATGCCGGAGCGTTGCATCTGGGGCTTCACCGGCGGGCCGGGGCCGGTGCTGTATAATTCAATGTACAACAATAATTATCAGGTCGTGCAGACGCCCGACTATGTGATGATCGTCGCGGAGATGAACCACGATGTGCGGATCATTCCGATCGGGGCGACGCACAAGGCCGGCGCGCTGCCGAAATGGGGCGGGGATTCGATTGGCCGCTATGAAGGCGACACGCTGGTGGTGGAGACGGTGAACGTCGAGCCGCGTCAGAACAGCTATATCTCGGCGACCGGGAAGGTCACGGAGCGGTTCACGCGCGCAAGCGATGGGCAGGTGCTGTATCAGTACACGGTGGAAGATCCCGCGCGCTACACGCAGACGTGGAAGGGCGAGATGCCGCTGAACGCTTCGCAGGGGCCGTATGAATATGCGTGCCATGAAGGCAATTACAGCATGGTCAACCTGCTTGGCGGCGCACGAGAGTTCGAGCGTCAGGGCCGCACGAACGGCGTGCGGAAGCAGATCTTCGCAGGCGTTGCTGAAGCGGACGAGTAGGGCGGGAGTTCGTTGAACTCTTCCCCCGCCTTGCGGGGGAAGAGTTGCGCCGGTGTACGCCGCCAGCCGTGTGTGCCAGTTTCGGTGAATGGACCCGATCTTCTCGGCAATTGAGCAGACACCGTTTTCCGTCTGGATGCGGGAAGATCTGTATGCGTATTTCATTGCGCTGATCTTCCATTCGCTCGGGATGGCGTTGCTGATCGGCGGGGGGATTGTGTTGTCGCTGCGCGGGATGGGCGTGGCGCGGCATACGGCGTTCGAGAAGTTTCGCGGGTTCTTTCCCGTGATGTGGTTTGGCGCGGTGATGGCGATCGTGTCTGGCGTTGCGCTGCTGATCGGGTATCCGGCCAAGGCGCTGACCAATCCGTTGTTCGTGGTGAAGTTCGCGTGCCTGATCGGCGCGGCGATGCTCGTGCGGGAGATGTCGTTGCGGCTGTTTCCGGTGATGGGGCCGGGCGAGGCGGCGCCGGCGTGGGGGCGGCGGCTGGCGATTGGCGCGCTGGTGCTGTGGCTGTGCGGCGTGGCGGCGGGGAAGCTGCTGCTGCACACGTACACGATCCTGCTGGTGTCGTGATGGATCCGTTTCTTGATCCCTTCGCGATCGAACAGTGGGCGCGGGATGCCGGCATATTCGGGATGATGAACTCGAAATGGGGATGGCCGATTGCGGAGATCATCCACTTTTTCGGGTTGTGCCTGCTGATCGGTACGGTGGGGATGTTCGACCTGCGCATGATGGGCGTGGCGCGCGGCGTGACGATGAAGGAGCTGCACCGGCTCGTGCCGTTCGGGATCGCGGGCTATGCGATGTGCGTGGTGACGGGGATGTTGTTCGTGGTCACGGCGCCGGGGCAGTATCTCTACAACCCGGCGATGCAGATGAAGATCGTGCTGATGGCGGTGGCGGGCGTGAACATGGCGATGTTCTATGCGACGGCGGCGGCGGGCGTGAATGCGGCGGGAGCGAATGATCTGCCGCCCGTGCGAGCGCGGGTGATCGGGCTGGTGTCGCTGTCGTGCTGGCTGGGCGTGATCGTGTTCGGGCGGCTGGTGACGTTCTTCAGGCCGCCGGAGTTCTGGTGTTTGTGGTGTGTGGCAGGGTAGGGCGCGCCGCGCGGAGAATTCGTCGCGAGGCCCTATGCTTTCATGCCTTGCCGCGTGTAAAGTGAGACATGCCCATACTGACGGATCGTTTCGATAAGGCGCTTGGTTATGCCAGCCGCCTTCACCGCTTGCAGGTGCGCAAGGGGACCAGCATTCCTTATGTCTCCCACCTGATGGCGGTTTCGTCGCTTGTGCTGGAGCATGGAGGAGACGAGACACAGGCGATCGCAGCGCTTCTCCATGATGCGGCGGAAGATCAGGGCGGCCAGGCGACGCTGCATGAGATCGAGCGCATGTTCGGTGCGGACGTTGCGGCCATTGTCTCGGACTGCACGGATGCGTGGGTCGAGCCCAAGCCGCCGTGGAGGGCCCGGAAGGAAGCATATCTAGCCGGGCTGTCGAAGAAGCCAGCGGCGTCCTTACTCGTTTCGCTTGCCGACAAGATGCACAATGCGCGCGCGATACGGATGGATCAGATCGTGATCGGGCCTGCGATCTGGGATCGGTTCACGGGCGGTCGCGAGGGCACGCTGTGGTACTACCGCGCGCTCAGCGATACGTTCCTGGTGGTTATGCCCGGGGCGCTGGCAGACGCGCTGGAGCGGACGGTTGCTCAGCTTGAGGCCGGGTAGCGAAAGCTATCTCTGTGTCATTCCGGAAGCGGCGTAGCCGCTATCCGGAACCCAGGGGCGGGTTCACCGGAATGGTGTTTCCAGCCTCGCGCGTCCGATCGATTGCGGCGCCAGGCAGGAGTGAATCGTACAGGTTGCGCCATTGCGGATTGGACGACTCGATCAGCTGAAGCTTCCACGCGCGCTTCCAGCCTTTGATGCGGGTCTCGCGAATGATGGCGTCGGTGATTTTCTGATGCGTTTCGTACCAGACCAGCATCTGCACGCCGTGCTTTGAGGTGAAGCCCGGGGCGGCGCCGGTGCGATGCTCGTGGATGCGGCGGATGAGATTGTTGGTGACGCCGCAATAGAGCGTGCCGTTGCGCTGCGACGCGAGCAAATAGACGAAGTATGTGTTCATGCGCATCCCCCAACACTTTGAGTGAAGCGGTGGGGATGGTTGGCGTCAATGCGTGTGGCCCCTGGGTTCCGGGTCTTCGCGCTTTGCGCTTCGCCCGGAATGACACTAGTTTTGGTTGCATGGCCGACCTTGATGTCACTGATCGGAAGCAGCTTTCGAAAGCGGTGAAGCTGCTGGCGAAGGAGTGTCACATCATCAGGGCGGCGCATGAGTTTGTTGGCGTGCCGGAGTGGCGGACGCGGCAGGCGGATTATGCGGGGCTGGCGCGGATCATTGCGTATCAGCAGCTCTCCACGAAAGCGGCGGGGACGATCTGGGGGCGGGTGGAGGTGTTGCTGGGGAAGGTGACGCCCAAGGGTGTGCTGGCGGCGGACATCGACAGCTTGCGGGCGTGCGGGCTGTCGCGGCCGAAGATTGCGCACATACAGTCGATCGCGGAGGCGGTGGAGACGGGGACGCTGAACCTGCGGCGGGTGGCGAAGGCGTCGGATGATGATGCGCGCGAGGAACTGGTGGCGGTGAAAGGCATCGGGCCGTGGACGGCGGATGTGTATCTGATGTTCTGCCTGGGACGGTGGGACGTGTTTCCTCATGCGGATATCGGGCTGTCGGAAGCCTACCGGATGATCACGGGGGAGCGGAAACGGCATCCGCCAAGCAAGTTTCTCAAGACGGGCGAGCGGTGGCGGCCATACCGGGGGGTGGCGGCGCACATGCTGTGGGCCTACATTAACGCCGCTCGTGACGCGCAACGCGGCGGGGCGTGACTTTCCGGTCGCAGATTGCGTTCCGTACAGGAATGGGACGCATGGAACGGCTGGACATGTAGTCGCCCTGTCACGATGTTATGGCAGAGAATCATCACCCCGACCGCTGGAGCCATGTGGCGCGGCTGGGGAACCGGATGTGTCCGGCGACTGGCGCGCGCCTGACCGTCCAAAGACGACGGGTACACATGACCCAGCTTGTATCGACTTCGACGTCGCCGAACGCGTTTCCGGCGCTTGTGCTCAACGCGGATTTCCGGCCGCTGTCCTATTATCCACTGTCGCTGTGGCCCTGGCAGGAGGTGGTGAAAGCCGTCTTCCTGGAACGGGTCGATGTGGTGGCGGAGTACGACCAGTTCGTGCATTCGCCGTCGCTGACGATGAAGCTGCCGAGCGTTATCGCGCTGCGCGAATTCGTGAAGCAGGATCGCCAGCCGGCGTTCACGCGGTTCAACGTGTTCCTACGTGATGGCTTCAAGTGCGCATATTGCGGATCACACGAAGACCTGACGTTCGACCACCTCATCCCGCGCTCCAAAGGCGGCCGGACGAGCTGGGAGAACATCGTGGCGGCGTGCTCGCCGTGCAACCTGCGGAAGGGCGGGCGGCTGGCGCATGACATCGGCATGCACCCGAGCCATCGCCCACACCGGCCGACCACGTTTCAGCTGCAGCAGCAGGGGCGGAAATTTCCGCCCAACCACCTGCATGGCACCTGGCTCGATTATCTCTACTGGGATGTCGAACTGGAGACGTAGAGGCTAGAGGCTGGCTCGACTTCAACCAAGCACGTGCTTAGATTATCAAGTGATGGCTCTCGCACAACTCATCTACGCGTCCCGGCCGTTCGGCTTCGATGAGGCAATGCTAAATGGCATCCTGATTGACGCCCGCCGGTGCAATCAGCGTGACGACATCACAGGCGCGCTGGTGTGCCGCGCCGATCTCTATATGCAATATCTCGAGGGACCGGAAATAGCTGTCGCAGCTGCATTCGCACGCATCGCGAGCGACGACAGGCATCTGGAAGTCACGAGGCTGGTGTGGGCGCCAATCATAGAGCGCCTCTTCCCGAAATGGGCAATGCTGGACGACCCCGCGCGCTCGTGGATGTGGACGCAAGAGGAGGTCGCGGATGGCGCGGTATCGCGCGCGAGCGAAGCAGAAATCATCGGCGTGTTTGCAAGGATTGCCGAAGAAGCTATCTAGCTGTCCCCTGCGATGAACATCGGCTTCGGGTCAGGCGCCAAAGCTGCTCACGCCCCCGCCGCACCACGCGCGCCGTTCAATTGCAAGAGCCTGAAATTCAACGCCCCCGCCACCGTGACCCATGTCAGATATGGCACAAGTAAAAGGGCGGCAGGCAGGCTGATGGTGGCGAATGCGGCCATCACAGCCGCGATCATCAACCACAAACACACAACGCCGATCATCGCCCAGTCGAGGCGCTTAAGCCCGAAGAACAAAAGCGACCAAGAGGCGTTCACCAGCAGATGCGCTGCGTAGAGTGTCAGGGCTGGCCAGGCCGCCAGTCCCGCCGATTCCCAGATCAGCCATCCCGAAACTGTCATGGTGCAGAACAAGACGGACCACACCACTGGGAACGCCCAGTTTGGCGGCGTCCATCGGGGCTTGCGCAGGTTCGCATACCAAACCCCGGGGCGGAACACCGCGCCCGTGGAGGCGGCAGAAAAGCTGACGATGAAGAATACCGCCAATGCAATCGCCGAAGACCACGTCATGGGGCTTGAAGAACCTTCGCCGAGACGAGTGCTTGCCGGTTCGCCTGGGTAGCACATGCTCCGCTAAAGTCGAGGCTGCGCAGCGTCAAGCGGCGCCAAATGGGGCGTGATGCACCGTGCCCGCTTTCGAGCTCGCCCCAACAGCTTCGTTCGTAATCTTCGGATATATTGCGCCAATAGCGGACGTTCGATGCTCGCCGAACCATCTGCATGGCGCTGGCTCGATTATCTCTACCGGGGTGTCGACCTGGAGACGTAGGGGGGCTGGGTTGTCTACGTCTGCTATTCGCCGACAACGGACGCTCGCTCTGCTGAAGTACCCACTGCCTGAGTAACTCAACGGCAAAACATTTTGTGGGCCGGCTTCACTACTGAGTATCATCGAGTGCTTTTAGCCGCCGCGCCTTCGCGCCAAAGCGGGAAAACGCGTCATCCCGTGGCGCATGGGTAGCCTGAGGTCGTGAATGTCATGTGCGGCGATCTTGAGGCGGACTTTGTTGCCGCTCGTCAGGTTCAGAACGTCCTGATCGGCATCTAAACACTCCAGATCGAAATCCAGTTCGTCCGAAAGCGATACGGATCCGTCCAGCGGGGGGCGAAACGCGATTGCAATTTGGTTGTCCGTTACCGCCTGCGCCGTGGGGAGCGCCAAATTGAGTTTAACGACTTGTGCTTTCACGTGCAGTCTCCGCACAGAAATACTAGTTGGCGAAGTGGGCGGCTTCAACGGCACCGGACACAGAACCCTGACGGGGGTCGGCAGATAATTTGAACGAGAGACGCCTTTGGATCAGAACGGACCGCTCATCTCGCCTTTCGACAACGACGGCATGTCGCCGATAGGAGACCTTCGCCTATCTACCCTGTCCCGTTGACTAGAGGGGTAATGTCCAAGTCGCCAAGCTCGCGAATGCGATCCACGCATGACGCGCGGACCACCGGGTTTTCTTCAAGCGCCCGTCCATACCAGTACTTGGCCGCGTGAAGCTCCCCTCTCGCGCGATAGCAAGTGGCAATGCGCTCGGCTAGATAACCGCCGTCGAGCGACGGATCGCCATCTGCCATAAAGAAATAGATGGCTAGCGCTTTCTGAAATGCGCCGCTTTCGAAGTAGCCTTTAGCGGCAATCTCCAGGCGGTTGAAGTCGAGTTTCTCCACGCGAAGCTCAGCTCCCTGACGCTTGGATAATCGAAATGATATGCTGAGGGTCGGAGCGTCCACAATGGGCCAATAGCGGACGTTCCATGTCCGCCGAACCACCTGCATGGCGCCTGGCTCGACTATCTCTATCGGGATGTCGAACTGGAGACGTAGGGGCGGGCTCCTTATCAGGGGAAAGCAGGGCGGCCAGCCGAGACTGGCCGTTTGCGTTGGCGCAACAAATGTCACTTGGCGGCGGCGGCGATCGGAGCGAAGTTGACAGCCTCAAAAAGACTTCGAAAGATTTCAGGAGGAGCCCACATGACCCTTCGACATGGCGTTCTGATCACTGCGCTCACGGCTTCCGTGCTCGCTGCTGCGCCTGCGCTGGCCCAGACGCCGCCCAAGGCGCCTCCGCCGCCGCCCCGCAGCTATCTGGATGAGGCGCTGGCGACCGGCGAGAAGACGGGCGTTGGCTATGCGGACCCGAATGAAAAGGTCGAAGGCCCGAAGACGATCGCCGGAACGAAATCCTATCAGAACCCGGTGCCCTATTTCAAAGACCTCAAGCCATGGGACCCGAACTACAAGCCGCCGCGCACGCCGGACGGCAAGCCGGACATGCAGGGCGTCTGGTCGACCGCTTCGCTGACGACGATGATGCGGGGCGGCAATGGCGACAAGGTCGGCAACGATCTGGTCATTCCCGATGAAAAAATCGCCGAGCTGACGCGGGGCGCCGCTTACACGAGGGCCGCCGACGAAAGCCAGAAGCGGACCGACCCCAATGCGGGCGTGTTCACCGACCGGAATGCGGAGGCCGGCTACAACGCGTTCTGGATCGATCCGGGTTCGGAATACGCCAAGGTCAACACCGAGTGGCGTTCGTCCTGGATCACCTCGCCAGCCGATGGCCGCCCACCCTTCTCGAAGGCTGCCATGGCGCTGCGTGGCGAGCGCATGGAGAACGTCAAGAAGGTGGCCAACACGGGCCCTGAAATCCGTCCGCTTGGCGAGCGCTGCTTCATCTCGTTCAGCAGCCAGGGCGGCCCGCCGCTGAACAACTCGATGTACAACAACAACCTTCAGATCGTGCAGACGCCGACCTCGCTTGTCATCAATATCGAGATGAACCACGACGCCCGCATCATCAATGTCGCCGACAAGTCTGGCGTCGGCAGCCGGCCGGAGCCGGTCAAGGCGTGGTTCGGCGACTCGCTCGGCCATTGGGAGGGCGACACGTTCGTCGCTATCACCAAGAACTTCAGCGTGAACCATCAGAAAATGGGCGCCTTCCCGGTCTCCGACCAGGGCCAGGTGACGGAGTGGTTCAGGCGCGTCGCGGATGACGTGATCGACTACAGGTTCGAGGTGAAGGACCCGGTCTATTACACGCAGACATGGACCGGCCAGATTCCGCTGCGCCGTTCGCAGGAGCATCTGTTCGAGTACGCCTGCCATGAAGGCAATTACGCGATGCCCGGTATCCTGCGCGCCGACGCTGAGGGCCTGGACACGGCAATCGAGTCCGAAGGGGAGTGAGGGACGAGAGGTCGTAGGGTGCATTAGCGCGTAGCGCGTAATGCACCTTCGGCCCGCGCTGCGAGGCGGTGCATTACGGCCTTTGGCCTAATGCACCCTACGGGTTCGCGTCTTTGAACACCTTCAACTGCGCCGCGAAGGCGCGCTGGTAGGCGGGGCGTGTTTCGGCGCGGGCGAGATAGGCGATGAGGTTGGGGTGTTCCTCCAGCAGGCCTGATCCCTTTGCGCGGAGCAGGACGTTCGCCATCATGATGTCCCCTGCGCTGAATGCGCCGTCGAGCCATTCGGCGTCAGCGAGGTGAGCGGAGAGTTCGCGCAGCCGCTTGCGGATGTTGTTTTCGAGGGCAGGCAGGCGCTGGGCGTGCCAGGGCTGATCGCGTTCGAGCATCGAGGCCATGCTGAGTTCCACGATCGGCGGCTCCACCGTGTTCACCGCGGCGAACATCCAGGTGATTGCGCGGGCGCGGGCGTTGGCGTCGCCCGGCAGCAGGCCGGGATGGCGCTCCGCGATGTGGAGGATGATCGAACCCGTTTCGAAGAGAGCGAGGTCGCCTTCCTCATAGGTAGGGATCTGGCCGAAGGGATTGAGCGCCAGATGCGCGGGCTGTTTCATCTGGGCGAATGACACGAGGCGAACCTCGTAAGGCTGGCCGACTTCTTCCAGAGCCCAGCGAACCCGCATGTCGCGCGCCAGACCGCGCCCGCGATCGGGGGAGCTTTCAAAGGCCGTGATGATGGGGGTCATGGGAAAGGCTCCGGATCGTGACGTGATGCATCATGCGCCATGATGGCGGCGGCGTCTTCCGGCTCGACTTGAACCGGCCTCAGGGCGAGGACGTGCGAGTGGGCGGAAAGCCGACATGGCCTATCAGCTTTTTGGCTGTTGCAGTGTGCAGGCGCCGTTGCGGCGCCCATTCCATCCGGGGTGGCGATGGGGCAGGCTCTGCCGGCAACGGGGAGTCGCGCCATGGAACAATCGCAGGACAAGTCCAAGAAGACGCTCGAAGGCAGCACGTCGCGGCGCGCGGTGCTTGCGGGGGCGGGCGGCGTGGCGGCGTGGGCAATGCTTCCGGGCAAGTCGTTCGCGCAGAAGATCGCCAAGCCTGCTGCAGGGGCGCGGGTGAACGTGGCGGTGATCGGCGCGGGCGGCAAAGGCGCCGACAACATGGCGGCGCTGGTTGGGCAGAACATTGTTGCAGCCTGCGATGTCGACTTTGAGCGCGTGAAGCGGTCGATCTCGGACAAGGAAGGCAACGTCAAGCCGGAGCGCGTGGAGCTGAAGGCGGCGTATGACGCGACTGAGCGGTTCAGCGATTACCGCAAGATGTTCGATACGCGGAAGGATATCGAGGCTGTCCTGATCGCGACGCCGGATCACCACCATGCAGTGGCGGCGCGGATGGCGATGGAGCGCGGGCTGCATGTGTTTGTGCAGAAGCCGCTGACCTACACGGTGCGCGAGAGCAGGCTGCTGACCGACCTTGCGAAGAAGACGCCGGGGCTGGTCACGCAGATGGGCAATCAGGGGCATTCGAGCGATGACGGGCGGCGCGCGGTGGAGCTGCTGCGCGGCGGGGCGATCGGGAAGGTGAAGGAGGTCCACATCTGGACCAACCGTCCGGTGTGGCCGCAGGGCGTGGGCAAGCCGGAGGCGAGGCCTGTGCCGGCGAGCCTCGACTGGGATCTGTGGCGCGGGCCGGCGAATGTGGATTGGGGCTATCACCCTGACTACGCGCACTTCAACTGGCGCGGCTGGACCCCGTTCGGCACCGGCGCGGTGGGCGACATGGGCGCTCACCTGATGGACTTCCCCGTCTGGGCGCTGGAACCGGGCCTGCCGACGCGGATCGAGACGCATCATTCGCTGTGGGGCGGGGATACCGATCCGTGGGATTACAAGCGGCCGGAAGACCTCACGAGCTATCCGCTGGCGTCGATCATCTATTACGAGTTCGGCAAGGCGAAGGGCGGGCCGATCAAGCTGACCTGGTATGATGGCGGGCTTGCGCCGCCGGCGCCGCGCGGGCTTCCGGCGGACCGGATCGTCGAGGAAGAGGGCGGCGTGCTCTATATCGGCGACAAGGGGCAGCTGCTGCATGACACCTACGGCCTGAAGCCGACGCTGATCGGCGAAGAGGCGATTGCGCGCGGCAAGAAGATTCCGGTGTCGCTGCCGAGGATAGCGGACGGCATCAAGGGCCATGAGATGAACTGGATCCGCGCGATCCGCGGCGAGGAGAAGATTTCCGCGCCGTTCGAACAGTCGGGTCCGCTGACCGAGACGATGCTGCTGGGCATGGTGGCGATGCGCGCCGACAAGCCGATTGAGTATGATGGCGCCAAGGGGCTGATCACCAATCTGCCTGAAGCGAACGTCTATCTGGATCGCGAGTACCGGAAGGGGTGGGAGCTTTAGGGCTGGCAATAGCAGGGTCGCTTCGAGTCTAAGCGATCCGGCTTGCTTGGCTTTCCGCAATTGTCATCCCGGGCGAGCGCAGCGAGACCCGGGACCCATCGACAGGCTGTCGTGCTCTCACAATAGTTCCCGGGTCTCGCTGCGCTCACCCGGGATGACAAACCGAGGCTTCGGTAACGTGAATGACGGCAGGGCGGGCCTGTCGCCGGTCTGCTCAATGAGCGGAGCGAGGTGACGATGACTGCTGCGCCCTGGGTCCCGGCATTCGCCGGGATGAGCGGAGAACCCATGTCGAGTTAGCATTTCTCAGGCCGTAAATGCCCTCTTTGATGGCATTTTCACTTGCCCGGGGGCAGATTTTGCCGGATTGGGTAGCCATGCCCGCTTACCGTTCACGCACCACGACTTTCGGCCGCAACATGGCTGGCGCACGCGCTCTCTGGCGTGCGACCGGCATGAAGGATGGCGACTTCTCGAAGCCGATCATCGCGGTCGTAAACTCGTTCACGCAATTCGTGCCGGGGCACGTACACCTGAAGGATCTCGGGCAGCTGGTTGCGCGCGAGATCGAGGCGGCGGGTGGCGTCGCGAAGGAGTTCAACACGATCGCGGTCGATGACGGCATCGCGATGGGGCATGGCGGGATGCTGTACTCGCTGCCGAGTCGCGACCTGATCGCGGACTCGATCGAGTACATGGTCAATGCGCATTGTGCGGATGCGATGGTGTGCATCTCGAATTGCGACAAGATCACGCCGGGGATGCTGAACGCCGCGATGCGGCTCAACATTCCGGTGGTGTTCGTCTCTGGCGGGCCGATGGAGGCCGGCAAGGTCGTCTGGAAGGACGAGAAGACGGGCATCACGAAAGAGCACAAGCTCGATCTGATCGACGCCATGATGCAGGCGGGCGATGACCGGATTTCGGATGCGCAGGTCGAGGCGGTCGAGGCCGAGGCCTGCCCGACATGCGGATCGTGCTCGGGCATGTTCACGGCGAACTCGATGAACTGCCTGACGGAAGCGCTGGGGCTGTCGCTGCCGGGCAATGGCACGGTGCTGGCGACGCACAAGGATCGCGAGCAGCTTTTCAAGCGTGCGGGCCGGCTGATCGTCGACATCACGAAGCGCTATTATGAGAAGGACGAGCTTTCGTTGGCGCCGCGTTCGATCGCCACGAAGGAAGCGTTCGAGAACGCCATGGCGCTCGACGTGGCGATGGGCGGCTCGACGAACACGGTTCTGCATATTCTTGCAGCGGCGCAGGAAGGCGGCGTCGATTTCACGATGGATGATATCGACCGGATTTCGCGCTCGACGCCGTGCATCTGCAAGGTGGCGCCGGCACTGTCGACGGTTCATATCGAGGATGTGCATCGCGCGGGCGGGATCATGGGCATCCTTGGCGAACTGGCGCGCGGCGGCTTGCTGCATACGGATGCGAAGACTGTGCATTCGCCGTCGCTGGGCCATGCGATTGCGTACTGGGATATCCGGCAATCGAACGATGAAGAGGTCGAGACCTTTTTCAAGGCGGCGCCGGGCGGCGTGCGCACGACGCAGGCTTTCTCTCAGGAGAAGCGCTGGCCGGATCTGGATCGCGACCGGGTGAAGGGCGTGATCCGCGCGAAAGAAAATGCGTTCACGAAGGATGGCGGCCTTGCGGTGCTCTACGGGAACATCGCGGAGAAGGGCTGTATCGTGAAGACGGCCGGCGTCGAGGAAGAGATCTGGAAGTTCAACGGCGTCGCGCGCGTGTTCGAGAGCCAGGACGAGGCGTCGGCCGCGATCCTGAACAACAAGATCGTGGCGGGCGATGTTGTGGTGATCCGCTATGAGGGTCCCAAGGGCGGGCCTGGGATGCAGGAGATGCTGTATCCGACGACCTATCTGAAGTCGCGCGGGCTCGGGAAAGTGTGCGCTCTGCTGACGGATGGCCGCTTCTCGGGCGGCACGTCTGGCTTGAGTATCGGGCATGCCTCGCCGGAAGCAGCTTCGGGCGGGCTGATCGCACTGGTGGAAGAGGGCGACCGGATCGAGATCGATATTCCCAACCGTTCGATCCGGCTGGCTGTGGCGGATGATGTGATCGGGCATCGCCGTCGCGCGGAAGAAGCGCGCGGGAAGGCGGCCTACACGCCGAAGGCGCGTACACGCGTCGTGTCGGCGGCGCTCAAGGCGTATGCGGCGCTGGTGACGTCCGCGGATACCGGCGCGGTGCGCGATCTCTCGCAGCTCGATAAATAGCGATCAGACCAGCGGGCGGGTCGGATCGGCCGAGCCGAAGGGCGGAAGCGGTTCGGCTTCGCGCTCTCTGGGGCTGAGTGCATCCCATGCGGCGAGGAGGTTGCTACGCCTGTCGCGCCATGTCTGCCGCAGCGACTGAAGGCGGGCGAAGGACGGCCAATCCCCCTCATCGAAGTTCAGGTTCTGAATGCTCGCAGGAGCGCCGGGAGACACATCGATCTCATCCGGGTTGCCGCTGAGCGCGTCGGCAACGTGCGTCAGGAGTTCGGCGACTTCGCCCATGAAGTCTTCGACTTCCTGGAAGGCCGAAAGTCTTTCGCGGTAGAATTCGAGACGACCAGTCACGGCTAATGCAGACATAAACGCCCCCAACGAGCTATGGGGTCACAATGCGCCACAACGGTTAATTTTTTGGGTGGTTCTGATAACCATCTCTGCGCCACGGCGCCGCAGCTATTCGTTTCGCGTTTCCTTCCACCCATCGCGAGGCCGCATGGCCGCGGGCGAGGAGGGCATCATCGCAGCGCAGCCTTCCGGCTCCATCGTGGACATGACAGATGCGACACGCCATGCGCCATCGAGGAAGACGAGATCGAAGGCGTCGATGCCGCAATGCACTTGCTCGCCATTGTCGCGCAGCTCATAGGGCGCCCAGACCTGGGCGAGGCCGCCGCGGATGGTAACGGTTGGATCCCAGTAGCGTTCGATGAACGGGTCCGCGTCGGGGTCTGGCTCCATCATGGAGGCGTTGGTGTAGGGCTGCACGGCGCGTTCGTTGCCGGGCGTGATGGTCTGGATCCACGAGACGCCCTCGGTGATGAGGACTTCCTCGAGTGCATCGTCATCATGATTGCCGATGGCGAGGAGGAAGCGGTCGACCGTGGCGAGGATTTCGGATTCGTAGGGCGATTTCGGCGCGGCTGTTTGCGTGGTCGAGGCGGGGGCGCCGGTCGTGGTGCAGGCGGCGAGGGCCGAGGCGAGAGCGGCTGTAGCCAGAAGACGTTTCATACGGACACCTGTGCTGTGCGACCCGGCCGAAGGCTAGCATCTTCATTCGGGGGAGCGCAGCAAGAATTCGGCTGACGTTTGCGGCGGAGCTGTTTAGCTTGGCGCCAAGGGTTGAACGGAACAGGTGGGCTGGCATGCCGCAGGCATTCTCGAACATGATGACGCCGGTGCTGGCGCTGGTTGTGTGGACGCTGGTGATACTGGTGTGGCTATACGCACGCCGGATTCCGGCCATGCGCAAGGCTGGTATCGACCCGGCAAAGATCAAGGGCTCGGAGTCCTATGCGAGCCTGCCGCCGATGAATCCCAAGGCTGTCTGGATATCTGACAACTACACGCACCTGCATGAACAGCCGACGGTGTTTTATGCGCTGTGTGTCTATTCGCACCTCGCGGGTGGCGTGGACGCCGTGAATGTCGGGCTGGCATGGGCGTATGTGGCGATCCGTGTGGTTCACAGCTTCATCCAGATCACGACGAACTTCGTGCCGCTGCGGTTTGCGGTGTTCAACATCGGCTCGCTGGTGCTGGTGATCCTCGCCGTGCGGAATGTGCTGGGGCTGTTCGGGCTGTAGCGCGTTCATCATTTGTCTTCGCATTTCCGTGTCGTTAGCCGCTTTTGGCAAATGGGGTCGGGCTCTGGACGTGTCGGCAGGGTTGGCCCATATGGGGCGCCTTCCCTGAAGGACATTCATGGCCGCCCTGTCTGAGAGCCGTTTGCGACAGATGATCGACCGCTTCGAGCAGGTCGAGGCGCGCATGGGCGTGGCGACGGACGCCAAGGAAATCGTGCAGCTGTCGCGCGACCACTCCGAACTCAAGCGGGTGGCCGAGAAGGCGCGCGAAGTGTTGATGCTGCGCGGGCAGATGGCTGAAGCGGAAGCGATGATCGAGGATGCGACCGCTGACCGCGACTTCATCAACATGGCGATCGAGGAACGGGCGGAGCTGAAAGAGAAGCTTCCAGGTATCGAGCGCGAAATGCAGCTGATGCTGCTGCCCAAGGATCGCGATGATGATGGGTCGGCGGTGATCGAGGTGCGCGCGGGCACGGGCGGCGATGAGGCCGCGCTGTTCGCGGGCGATCTGTGGCGGATGTACCAGCGCTATGCGCAGGGCCGTAAGTGGCAGATCGAACTCGTCTCTGCGACCGAAGGCGAGATGGGCGGCTACAAGGAAGTGGTTGCGCAGATCAACGGGCCCGGCGTGTTCGGCCGGATGAAGTTCGAGAGCGGCGTGCATCGCGTGCAGCGCGTGCCGGATACGGAGGCGCAGGGGCGCATCCACACGTCGGCGGCGACAGTGGCCATTCTTCCGGTGCCGGAGGAAGTGAACATCGAGGTGCGCGATCAGGATATCCGCATCGACACTTATCGGTCTTCAGGCGCGGGAGGCCAGCACGTCAACAAGACGGACTCTGCCGTGCGGATCACGCACTTGCCGACCAACATCGTGGTGACGTCGTCGGAGAAGTCGCAGCACGAGAACCGCCGCAAGGCGATGGAGCAGCTGAAGATCCGCCTCTATGAGCGCGAGCGCGACATGAAGGACACGGCGCGGGCCGAGGCGCGCAAGCTGCAGGTGGGATCAGGCGATCGCTCGGAGCGTATCAGGACGTACAACTTCCCGCAGGGCCGGGTGACGGACCACCGCATCAACCTCACGCTCTACAGCCTCGACAAGTTCATCGAGAGCGACATCGACGAAATGCTGGATGCGCTGCACGCCGAGGATCAGGCCGAGCGTCTGGCCCAGATGGAAAACGGCTAGCCCCGCGCTGCCGTCAGCCCCAAGGACCCGGCTTGCGTGGCTGGGCGGCGGGCTGTTCCCACGGACCCATCGAGCGCTTGCGGGTCGATGTAACCATCTCGGGTTGCGGCGGAGTTGCCTTGCCGCCGAAGCGGCCGAGCAGGGCGGCGACGCGGTTGCTGGTCGACGGGTGGGTCGAGAACAGGTTGTCGGCGCCATGTCCGTTCAGCGGGTTGATGATGAACATGTGCGCGGTGGCGGGGTTGCGCTCGGCATTGAGATTGACGCGGCCACCCCGGGCATAAGCGTCGATCTTCTGCAGGGCAGAAGCGAGCGCCTGCGGGTCGCCGGAAATTTCGGCGCCGCCGGCATCGGCTTCGTATTCGCGGCCACGGCTGATCGCCATCTGGACGAGGGCGGCGGCCATGGGGGCGAGGATCATGATGGCGATGACGCCGATGAAGCCGCCGGGGCGTTCGCGGTCGTTGCCGCCGAAGAAGAAGGCGAAGTTGGCGAGGGCTGAAATGGCGCCGGCGATGGTGGCCGTGACGGTCATCGTCAGGGTGTCGCGATTTTTCACATGCGCCAGTTCGTGGCCCATGACCGCGCGGATTTCGCGGCGGTCGAGCATCGTCAGCAGGCCGGTGGTGGCGGCGACGGCCGCATGGGCGGGGTCGCGGCCGGTGGCGAAGGCGTTCGGCTGGTCGCTTTCGATGATCGTGATCTTCGGCATGGGCATGCCGGCGCGCTGGGCCATTTCGCGCACGTCGCTGGCGTAGGTGCGGATGCGGGCGTCGGGGTTGTCGGCGGTGACTTCCTGCGCCTTGTACATCGACAGGACGATCTTGTCGGCATTCCAGTAGCTGATCAGGTTGCCGACCAGGGCGAACGCGAGCGCCACGGCCATGCCGGTCGGGCCGCCGATCAGGTAGCCGACGCCGACGAAAAGGGCCGTCATGGCGGCCAGAAGCATGAAGGTGCGAATATGGTTCATGGCGTCAGATGTGGTCCTTCCTGGCTGGGGCTCAAGATGGGGCGGCGGGCGCTAAAAGCAGCTGCTGCATCACAGATTCGACAGTATCGGGCGGCGGATTATCTTATGACAGCGCGGGGGCAGCCTGCCGGATCCTAAATCCCTTTTCGGGGATAGGTTCAAGGCGGGTCCGGGGTCATGTCCGATTGGCGGACTTGGCGATATTGCGGACAGGGCGTGCTTTCAATGTATCTGCCGGAAGTAGCGCGGGGTCTTGCCGTCGATGACCGGCGCTTTGCCCTGAAGCGCGCCACGGACGATGCCCATGCTCGCGTTGAGGATATTGTCCAGCGCGCCGGCATGTTCGCGACGCGTGAAGGCTATCTGCGGTATCTCGAGGCCACGTTTGCGATGCGCGCAAAATATGAGCGGCTGCTCGATGCCTCTGCGGCGGAGCTGGTCTGGGCGGAATGGCCCGCGCGGCGGATTGCGGGGCTGGTTGGGCAGGACATTGCCGATCTTGGCGGAGTGGCTGCGCCTGAGGAATATCGGGATGGGCCGGTTTCTACCGCCGAGCTTCTGGGCGTTCTCTACGTGCTGGAAGGCGCATCGGTTGGGGCGAGAATGCTTGTGAGGTCGGTTGCCGAAATGGGCCTGACAGCTGAGTTTGGCGCCCGTCACATGTTCAGGCAGGCTGGCGACCGCGATGCATGGCGCAGCTTCCTGGCGATGATGGCGGCGGCGCCAGAAGCGCCTTGCCACGACGCTGCACGGGCGACGTTCAACGCTTTTGCCGATGCCTATCGCGAGGCAGCAGCCCGCGCATGATCGGAAAGCCAACGACTGACCAGCCGGACTTCGGTGAAGCTGACCTGACGAATTGCGACCGCGAGCCGATTCATATTCCAGGCTCGATCCAGCCGCATGGTGCGATGCTGGTTTACGATGCTGTCCAACAGGTAGTGACGCACGCCTCCGCCAATGCAGCCGACCTGCTCGGCGCCGGGGCCGGCGCTGACGCGGTTCCGGGGCAGACACTGGAAGTGATCATCGGCGCGGCGGCTGCGCATGCGGTGAGAAATGCCGCTGCCAAGTCTGTTGGGCCGGCGGCGCCGGGGCTAGTGTTCGGGCTGTCAGTCCACGGCAGCCCGAAGCTGTTCGACGTGGCGGCCCATGCGCATCTCGGCCGCACCTATCTGGAGTTTCAGGAATCGGCTGAGAACGCCGACGGATATGGGCCGCTGGAGCTGACGCGAGCGCTGGTGCGGCGGTTGGCTGACGAGAAGAGCTTGCCAAAGCTGGCGTCGTCGGCCGCGCGGATGATCCAGCTGATGATCGGCTATGATCGCGTGATGATCTACAAGCTGCTGCACAACGGGGCAGGGCGGGTGATCGCCGAACAGAAGCGGGCCGATCTAGGCAGCTTTCTCAACCAGCATTTTCCAGCGTCAGACATTCCGGTGCAGGCGCGCGAACTCTACAAGCGCAACTGGATCCGCATGATTTCCGATGTCCGGTATGCGCCGCAGCCGATGCTGCCGCCCGTGAAGAAGAGCGAAGCCCCGCTGGACATGAGCTATGCGCAGCTTCGGTCGGTGTCGCCCGTGCATTGCGAATACCTGCAGAACATGGGCGTCGATGCGTCGATGTCGATTTCCATCATGGTTGAAGGTGAGCTGTGGGGGCTGATCGCGTGCCACCATTATTCGCCGAAGGTTGTGCCGCTGCCCCTGCGCATTGGCGCCGAATTGTTCGGGCAATACTTCTCGCTGCAGGTGGAGACGCTGGAGCGGCGCGAACGCTTTGACATAGCCAGCAAGGCGCGGGCGCGGCTGGATCGCATCGTGGCCGAGCTGCCGCCGGAAGAAGAGCTGCACGAGTCACTGAGCCCGCGCATCACCGATATTGCGAAACTGATCCCGTGTGACGGCGCCGCGCTCTGGATCAACCGGGCCTGGATCACCTTCGGCGCCGTGCCGCCTGAAAGCATGATCAAGCCGCTGGCCCAGTTGCTGGATACGGCTTCGCAGGGCGAGGTCTGGGCGACAAACCAGCTCAGCAAGTTCATTCCCGAGGCGGCGGAGCACGTCGAAACCGTCGCTGGGGTGCTCGCCATTCCGATGTCGCACAGTGCGCGCGATTATCTGCTGTTCTTCCGGTCGGAAGAAAGCCGGTTCGTCGATTGGGGCGGAGAGCCGGTGAAGCAGGTTGGCCCGCTGGGCGACCGCCTGACGCCCCGCAAGAGTTTTGAACTGTGGCGCGAGGAAGTGCGCGGCCAGTCCACGCCATGGACAGAGGGCGACATAGCGATTGCGGACGCCGCGCAGAACTATCTGCGTGATGTGGTGCTAAGGCACACAGAGGCGACCGCAGAGGAAAAGAAACGCACCGAGGTTCGCCGCAAGCTGGTGAACGAGGAACTGAACCACCGCGTCAAGAACATCCTCGCCCTGACCAAGTCGATCGTGGAGCAATCCAAAGCCGGCGCGACTGATGTGAAGAGCTACGCTGAAGCAGTGGCGGGCCGGATTCACGCGCTCGCGTTCGCGCACGACCAGATCACGCGTGAGGGCGGCGGTGGCGACCTGCGCAGGCTGCTGGAATCAGAGATGGCTGCTTATGGCGGCGCGATCGGCGGGGAGCGGACACGCCTGCAGGGGCCGCCGGTGCGGCTCGACGGACGCGCTTATTCTTCCTTGGCGCTGGTTGCGCACGAACTGGCGACCAACGCTGCAAAGTATGGCTCGCTCTCCAGCGACGCGGGATCGGTTCACGTGACCTGGAACACATTGCCGAATGGCGATTGCGAGCTACTCTGGGAGGAACGGAATGGTCCCCCGGTTTCCAAACCCACACGTAACGGGTTCGGGTCGACGCTGATCAACCGGGTGGTGCCGTTCGACCTCGGTGGCGAAGCGGGGATCAGCTTTCCGCCCGAAGGCGCAGTCGCGCGATTTGTGATCCCGTCACGGTATGTGATGGCGGGCGAGCAGGCAGAAGCAGCGGTGGCTACGCCTGTACCCGATGGAGAGGTGCGTCGGGCCAGCCTGTCGGGTCTTCGCGTGCTGCTGGTTGAGGATCAGGTGCTGATCGCGCTGGACGCCGAGAGCTGCCTCAAGGAACTCGGCGCCGCTCAGGTTGTGATTGCGCCGACCTCGGAACACGCGATGAAGTATATCAGTCAGGCGAGGCCTGATCTTGCAGTGCTCGACGTGAATCTTGGTGATCACACGTCTGCGTCGGTTGCGGAATTGCTGCGCGATCTCGGCGTGCCGTTCATGTTCGCCACGGGGTATGGCGACACGCTGATGGTGCCGGAGTCGATGCGCTCCGTGCCTGTGGTCAGGAAACCTTACGCGGGCACAACACTCGCGGACGCGATCGCGAGCCTGTTGCGTTCGCAGGACGAAAAGTAGTCCTACTGCACCGTTACGGTGATCTTGCTCGACATGATGTGCGCCGGCTTGTGCAGCTCATGGTTCATGTCGCCGAAGGCGAGCTGCAGTGTGTGCTGGCCCGGCCCAAGCTGCAGAACCACTTCCGTCTGGCCGCCGCCGAAATGCATGTGCTGGGCGTCGTTCGGGATGGCGTACTGCATCTCCTCCGCGCTCAGCTCCGTATCGATGAGAAGATGATGGTGCCCGGTGTTCGGCTTGTCGACCAGTGCCGGTGCAACGCCAATGCCGTACGCGCCAAAGACGACGCGGAAGGATTGCGGCACTGTCATCCCGTCGCGCAGGTTGACGAAATAAACCGCCGGGCCTGCATCAGCGTGCAGGGCGACGGCTTCGGCATCGCGCTTGGCGAGGGCTTCTGCGACGGCCGTTTCAGTCGTGGCGGCGGAAACGGTCGGATCTGGAGCCGGTGCGGCGGGCGCGCTGTCATTGCAGGCGGCAAGGGCCAGCGCAAAGGCTGAAACAGCGATGAAGCCGACGATGCGCATAGGGTTCTCCTTGAATCTCGGACACCCATATCACAGCGCAGGCGCGTGGCGAGGGGACTTGGATCACGCGCGATAGATCATGCGTGACCACGCCATTCCGGCAGGCTGTCTGCCCCTGTATGGACCCGGCCCTTGGCGCCGACGGGAAAATGGCTGGCGCTGGTCAGCCAGGCTATTTCGTCAGCGTCCGTTGTGCGCGCCGCGGTGCGGGCGCCGTTGGGCATGAGCGCCAGTATTACAGCATGGGTTGGCAGGCCGGCATGATCGTGGACGACCGTGAAGGTTTCGAGTTCAGCATCGCCATCAGGGTTTTCGTCGATGGCGCGTGCATCGCCCAGAAGTGGGTCGGCGCGTTGCTGGACGCCGGCGTTCAGCGTGATGTCGTGGATACCGTTCGAGATTGCTGGCTCGCGGGCGAGGGCGAGACCGTAATGCTTGGTGACGAACTCCCCTTGCCCGTAGAGCAGCCCATTGGCGGCGCCTGAGCGTATCCGCTGCACCATGGCGCAGGCTGCGTGGGTCATGTGGTTGTTCAGCGGCGCGCCGAAGAAGCTGAGGCCGCCAGTTACAGTCGGCTCCGTGGATGGCGCCAAGGCGAGCGTGCGTTGCGCCAGCTTGGGCACGATGGGAAAGCAGGAATAGAGTTCGAGCGCGTCGAATTTATCGCCGCGCAACTGCGCCTGCATTGTTTCGAGCAGGACATGCTGCGCCATGCTGTGGCGGTAATGATCGCGCGACAGCCAGTCGCGCCGATCGTTTGCGAATGCGCCCAGCCCGAAGAAAACCAGCTGGTCATCCGGAATGCCGGCGGCGCGCGCTTTGGCTAGCGAGGTGATGATGACCGCTGCGCCCTGGTTCACATTTGGATTGGCGACCATGCGCTTGGTGTAGGGCCAGGAGATGTAGCGGTTGTCCGCTGTCGGCGTGGTGATCTCCTGCGGCGTCAGCGCCTTAGACAGCCATGAATAGGGGTTTCCGGCCGCGACCTGCGAATAGACCGACCAGATGCGGCCGGTTTCCTCCTGCGCCTGTGCGGGCGTTTGCCCCCAGGCGTGAGCGGCGGCGACTTCGTAGAACGGATAAACATTCACCGGCCACGCCACGCCTTGCCGGATTGCGAGCGGGTGGACGTAATCCGCCGCGCGTTTGAAGCGAGGCGCATCGACGGCGTACGGCGTCCACGGTGGTTCGGTGTTGGCTCGTTTGGCGTTGTTGACCGCATACTGAGCTTCGGCGCCGAGAACGAGGGCGATGCTGCTTTCGCCGCGAGCAATGCGCTGGGCGGCTTCGTGAAGGAACCGCACCGGGCTTTCGCCGCCGACATCGCCATAGACGGCGCGCGAGGGTGCGATGCCGAGGAGGGAGGAGAGCTGGGCCGTGGGGTTTTCGTAACGCCAGCTGACCAGCCCGACGATGTCGACTGAGTCGACATCGCGCAGAAGGCCATGCGCCTCCGCGTCTGCACGCTGGGCGGCTTCCGCCATCAGGCGCAACGGCTCCATAGCGGCCGTGCAGTCTCTGGAACGGTCAGTAACTTCGCCGACGCCAGCGATGACGGGAATTTGGTCAGGTGAAAGGCTCATGGTTGATCAAGAGCGCAGTCGTTACCGACAATCAATCCTGAAATCGGGGTGCGCTGCTTGCGGGGTCCACACGCCATGCTAGCCCTTGGGTTATGCGGATTGCCGGACCCTTGCTTGCAGCCTGTTTTCTTGTCTGCGCGCCCGCCGGCGCACAAGGGAGTTTCAAGACACCGCGAACATCGTCGGGAGCTCCTGATCTTCAGGGCGTGTGGAGCAGCCTGACGGCGACGCCGCTGGAGCGGCCGGCTGTCTTCGATGGGCCGACGACGACTGCAGAACGCGCTTCGGCATTCGCAGTCTCAAGTGCGGAGGCGTTCACGGCCGATACCAGCGACGGCGTTGGCGCGCGCGGATCGGAATGGTGGGAATTCAGCGCGCACATGACGCGGATCAACGGTGAGATCCGCACGTCGCTGATCGTCGATCCGCCGAATGGAAAGATGCCGTACAGCGATGCTGGCCGCGCCAGGTTGAAGGCGGAGCAGGCAAAGGGGATGACGGATTTCGACGGACCGGAAGGGCGCCCCTCGACAGAGCGTTGCCTGGTGGGTGGGTCTGGCGCCACTGGCGCGCCTCTGTTCGTGCCGCGCTACAATGCCAACTACCAGATTGTACAGACGCCCGACCATCTCGTTATCTCGATGGAGCAGAACAGGGATGTGCGTATCGTTCGGCTGAATGGCGCGCCGCGCCTGCCGCCGGAGATGCGGCGCTGGATGGGCGATTCCGTCGGCTGGTGGGAGGGCGACACGCTGGTGGTCGAAACCATCAACTTCGTGCCCGGCGATGCGTTCAAGCCCGCATCGCCGCTGCTCGTCTCCCACAATGCCCGAGTAACAGAGCGCTTCACGCGGATAGCGGCGGACGAGTTGCTCTATGCCTATACGGTCGAGGACCCCGACGTGTTCAGCCGCACATGGCGGGTGGAGATGGTGCTGTCCGCAACCTCCAACACCGTTCTGGAATACGCCTGCCATGAAGGGAATTACTCGATGGCGGGAATGCTGGCCGGCGGGCGGGCTAAGGAAAAGGTCCGGAAATAGCGCACGCCTAGGGCTGGTAGCCCAAAACGCCTTTAAGACACCACAGCTTGGGGCGCTGAAAAAGTTCAGCGCGGTCGCTTTTTCACGCTTTGTTCACGAGAACATTTGTAGTACAAACTGTTCCAGACGGGCTGGGAATCGGCGGCATTTGCCGCCCTTCAGCCAGCATGGCAGATGTGGAGATGAACATGGCGGGCGCCGCTCTGAAGCTGGTGGAAGATAAGGGTATGGACAAGCAGAAGGCGCTCGAAACAGCGCTGGGCCAAATCGAGCGCAATTTCGGCAAGGGCTCGATCATGCGCCTTGGCAAGAACACGGCCATGGACGTCGAAGCACTGTCGACCGGATCGCTCAGCCTCGACGTGGCGCTGGGCATTGGTGGCCTGCCGCGCGGCCGCATCATCGAAATCTACGGCCCGGAAAGCTCGGGCAAGACCACGCTGGCGCTTCATGTGCTTGCGGAAGCGCAGAAGAATGGCGGCGTGGGCGCGTTTATCGACGCGGAGCACGCGCTGGATCCGATTTACGCCGGCAAGCTGGGTGTCGATCTGGACGACCTGCTGGTCTCCCAGCCGGATACGGGCGAACAGGCGCTGGAAATCGCCGATACGCTGGTGCGGTCGGGCGCGATCGATGTGCTGGTCATCGACTCGGTTGCTGCGTTGACCCCACGCGCTGAACTTGAAGGCGAGATGGGCGACAGCCTGCCGGGCCTGCA